>JAJFLF010000285.1 GCA_021772845.1 Mariprofundus sp. | reverse complement strand
CGCAACAATGCAGCCCTGTTTGCAGGAGTCGTTCATCGCATTGATCATCAATTTCGTTTCCGCATTGAATTTAAACGCATAACATTACCCGAGCAACATCAGGATGCAGAACAGGATGCTATCAATTGTACAGCCGCACTTCACGACGCCTATAGCGATGCCATCCATCAACGGCCGGAATTATGGTTATGGATTCACCGGCGCTGGTTATATCTTGATGAACAGGAGCAAGCATGAGCAAACATAAGCCCGTTTCCCGCTTGCGCTGGCAAGCATCACTCAAACTTATTTTACAACGCTGGAATAAAAAAAGCCTGAGCTCTGAAAGAGAGCGCCTTGAAAACACCACACTTTCCATCATCCAGCAATATGCCAAACAACAGCCTAAAGAAGGTAGTGTTCTCGAAATCGGCGGAGGACCATGCTGCATTGCCCGCCTGCTAAATTTAAAACACAAAACCTATCTTGATCCATTAATTGATGATTTTCGGCGCATGTTTCCAGGCGAATTGCCTGAAGATGCTGAATATCTGGCTACAACTGCTGAACGCATTTCAAAACCAGCCAATAGTTACGACCTTATCTTATGCCTGAATATGATTTCGCATTCGCTTAACCCGGAACTGATTATGCATGAAATAGAACGCTTGCTAAAACCCGGTGGCACACTAATTCTTTCTATTCGCACACATAGCCCCATCGAAGCTCGCCTGCATTATTGGGCCCTTCAAGCCTGTCCATTTTTGTGCAAGAAGACACGCCCTTACTACTATTCTCTTACGGGCATCCAGCGCACATTGACGCGTCATTTCAATATCATTGATGAAAAGAACCTGGATATTAAAGCGCTTTCAAATCCTTATCTGCGCCGCCAATGGCATCTGTTTGTCTGCACCCATAAAAAAAACAAATTACAACCATCCAGTAGCTCATGAAAACAGACAAACACCTGTTACTCATGCCACCGAACTGGATTGGCGATGTCATCATGGCGCAACCGGCGCTACGCACCATCTCGGAATATTATGCGCAGCATGGTACTGAAAAGATCACGGTATGTGGCAGAGCATGGCTGAAGGATCTACTGCCATATCTTGGCCTTAGCAATGCACAGTTCCAGTCCAGCATACCTGCTGCCGATACCGCATTTTTGTTTCCCAACAGCTTTCGATCCGCTTGGTCATGTCGTCAGGCAGGCGTCAAAAAAATCATCGGCTATCGTGGTCAGTGGCGCAGTTTACTGCTGAGCCGGGCGCTGCCTCAACGCGTCGACACTTTGCACGAACATCACCGTCTCTTTCATCTCGACATCGCAAGGCAGATGGATATTCAGATTGGTGATACCGAAGTAAAGCTTTCGCGCCCTCCTAATAGCAAAACTATGGGGCAAACACTCATGCAGCAACATGGACTGGATCCAGAACGGGTCATATGCATTGCTCCAGGAGCTCAATTCGGTGCAGCCAAATGCTATCCACCTGATGGTTTTCAGCAGGTAGTAAAGCAGTTGGCAGATACCGGTTGGCAACCGCTTACCCTAGGCATGCCGGAAGATCATGCCATTAGTCAGCACATCATAGCTGGGATCACCAGTCCACACTGGAATGCAGCAGGATCAACCAACATGACAGAAGCCCTGCAATTAATTTCCTCATCTCAACTCATGTTATGCAATGATTCAGGTCTGATGCATGTCGCGGCAGGTTTAGGCATTCCAACCATTACTCCGTTCGGTGCAACTGATCCCGCCCGCACGTCGCCCTCAGGGCCTCGAGTAAACGTCTTATACCAACCGGCTGAGTGCAGCCCCTGTTTGCAACGTGAATGCAGTGTCAAAGGTCATCCTTGCATGGCAAACATTAGTCCGGCCATGATATTGGATGCATGCAGATCCATGCTCGCAAGCAAACCCGCATTGAAAACAGCCATCTGATATGAAAGTGCTAATCGTTAAGCTATCCGCCTTTGGTGATATTATACATGCCCTGCCCGCCATGCATGACATTCTCGCACGAAAGGATGTCGACGAAGTGCACTGGTTGGTTGATCAACGTTATGGTTTTGTTACAGATATTTTGCCGGCTAATGTGATCGTGCATCAGGTCGCGCTTAAAGGCGAGCACCCTGTTCGCTCTGCCTGGCAGATCATCCAAAAATTGAGAGACATCGGTTTTGACGCTGTTATTGATCTACAAGGCTTGATCAAATCAGCCGTTCTTGCACGTGCTTGCGGCTCACCAGTGTATGCTTTTGATCCACGCTTTTTGCGTGAAAAAGCCGGCATGATATTAACAAAGAACATCTGTTTTCATGCGCAGGACAGACATGTAGTTCAGCAATACCGTCGCATTGCCTCAGCCCCGTTTGCACCGTCACTACAAACTCCTGAACATGCAATCCCCTATGGCGCGCCACAAATTGATGTCGAAAACAGTCGCTGCAAACCTGACACGAACCTGCTTCAGCGGCTTGATCTGAAAGAAAACTCCTATGTCATTCTGCATGCCGCTGGTGGCTGGGAAACAAAAAAATTACCAGATGAGACATGGATAGAGATAGCTCGCAGTTTGATCGCTGAAAATATCACACCTCTGTTTAGCTGGGGAAATCAGCTTGAAGCAGCGCAAGCGAACAAGCTGGCAGCGCAGAGCAATGGCTACGCCTTGCCGGAACGTTTGAATATGTCAGCATTGGTCGCGTTGATTAAAGCAGCTAAAGCTGTGGTGGGCGCTGATACAGGTCTATTACATCTGGCAGCAGCATTGAATCAATCAACCATTACATTCTGGGGACCATCAGCATCATGGAATTCGGCTCCCTTAACGGTTGAAGCATCTGAATCAGAAGAAGCTGAGTCAGGACAAACTATTTACACGAAGGGAGTGAAGCATTGGCATATCGAATCGAATCCAGCCTGTGGCCCTTGCTTCAAACGCACATGCAACGAATTTGTCTGCATGGACGCGATTAAAC
Source organism: Mariprofundus sp. (assembly GCA_021772845.1). GTDB lineage: Bacteria > Pseudomonadota > Zetaproteobacteria > Mariprofundales > Mariprofundaceae > Mariprofundus. The sequence goes on along the minus strand of JAJFLF010000285.1, from coordinate 712 downwards.
CTGAATCCATCACAAGGATATTACATGAACTCTGAACAAACATTTTCACAGAAGATGCACACATTGCTCTTACGTGCCCGTATCCCGGCAAGTATTCTGATGGGCCTGGCTATCATTGTGTTTGCCAAACCCACACCATCCAGCTGGCTTCTTGGCCTTGCGATTATTGTGATCGGAGAAGCACTGCGCATCTGGGCTTCCGGGCATATTCATAAATCTGCCAAGGTCACCTGCACCGGACCTTATGCCATGGTACGTCACCCGCTATATCTTGGGCACTTCTTAATCGCTACCGGTTTCTGCATTACAGGTGACAGCTTAGCTGCATTTATCATTGTCACTATTTCATTCTTCATTATCTATATGCCAACATGGAAAAATGAAGAAAAAAACCTGACCGAACTCTTTGGTGAAACATACAGTGATTTCATGGCCAACACTCCAGCACTGCTTCCACGTTGGAACAGAAGCGTTTTCAGTGGCTCATTCTCCTGGAAGCTCGTCAGCCAACATCGTGAATGGAAACATGCAGCAGGCCTGATGGCAGGCATGGTCGGCATGGCTGGTTTGGCATATTGGGGCAACTCTATTGCATCGTTTCTTATCTCCATGGTCACAAAGTAATCAACGACATGAATCGTTCTGTTCTCACTCTGCTGCTGATTTGTTCGCTACCTGTTTTAGCGATTGCCGCCGAGTCGCCTCAAACACC
>JAJFLF010000284.1 GCA_021772845.1 Mariprofundus sp. | reverse complement strand
GTCAGGGGGCTGGTACAGGCGATCCGCGCCTGAGCCTCTTCTCAGCTCCTATATCTGCCGGAAGCCGCCTTAATCGAGCATGGAAAGCTCCATATTCTTCTTCAGATCGATATGAATCAGTAACCACAAAAAAACGCCTCTATCTTGGCCGTTTTACCCAGTTGAGATGAACCTTAACCCCAGACCTGTGTTTTCACAGACTCTGGGCCAAAATCGGCCATTCAGAATGGTGCAGTTCCTTCAGTTTACACTGCAAATAATATAATTATCTTCTCTTCCCGAATATTTCCATTCAACATCAAGCTTCATTCTCATCCTACGGAGAAACATGCATGAAGAGTTTAACAATTATTATCCACACCGATGATCAGCAGGAGTTGACCAATCAACTACGAACGATTGAACAGGTGCAGGGGTTTACAATGAATCATGTAGAGGGGCATGGGATTGAGCCTGAACAAGATACTTTTCTCTCAGCGAGAGATAAAGTGGTTGGAGCCACTCCTCGAGTACGGGCAGATATCGTGTTGCAATACAGTGATCTAGACACTGTGCTCAATGCACTTCGTGGGACAAGAGAGGCTGGTAAGATAAAACCAATCCGTTATTGGGTCACAGCCGTAGAACAAGATGGGCACCTATAATGGTCTTTTACATCAAGCATCTGGAGACTATAAACATGTTTTTTAAACCCAAGTTCATGCTTCTACTTGTAGCTGTATTTATTGCCAGTTTGCTATCACAAGTGGCATACGCTCATGGCATGTCCGAAGCAGACAAGCAGGCCATTGTTGATGGCGGCAACCTGCTTTATTTGTGGATTGGTGCAACACATATGCTATCGGGTTATGACCATCTTGCATTTGTATTCGGCATCATCTTTTTTCTGAGTAAATTCCGGGACATCGTCAAATATGTCTCAGCCTTCACTATTGGTCACAGCATCACTTTAATCTATGCCACGTTTAATGGCGTTCAGCTTAATTACTTTCTCATCGATGCGGTGATTGCTTTAAGTGTCTGTTATATTGCCTTTGCCAATATCGATGGCTTCCGTAAATACCTGAATATCAATCCGCCAAATATGATGCTCATGATTGTTGGTTTGGGCTTGATTCACGGCTTCGGTTTATCCACCCGTTTGCAGGAGTTACCACTTAATGCAGATAGCCTGTTACTCAATATAATTTCGTTCAATGTAGGCATTGAATTAGGACAAATTAGTGCGCTTGCATTGATGTTGCTGCTTATTGCTGCTTGGCGAAAGAGGAATTCATTCAAAGCATTCAGCTTGATTGCAAACTACAGTCTCATCATGGCTGGAGGATTGCTCTTCCTCATGCAAATGCATGATTTCTCACATGATGGTGATAAGGGCAGTGTCGCTGTTGCGGCTGAATTGACTCAACCTTTTGATGGTATTCAAACAAAAGCAGCACAAGACACTGTTACAGTCACCATTCCCGCCAGAGGTGAGATCGAATATAAAGTTCTGCTTACGAAAGGATCGGCACTGCAATACACATGGAAAACAGGTGGTACGGAGCTGTTCTTTGATTTTCATGGTGATCCGAAAGGCGATACCACGGGTTACTTTGAGAGTTATAAAAAAGGAACCGAGAGTGAAGCAAACGGCACTTTGACGGCTCCATTTGAAGGCAAGCATGGTTGGTATTGGAAAAACAGTAGTAATGAACCTGTTCATGTGAACTTAGTAATAAAAGGGACTTATTCACTTATCTCTAAAAAGAAAGAGTCAGAACTATCGATACCTCCAGTCGATTTAGATTCAGCCGGTCACGATACTCTTTAATGAATCATCACCAAAGGGCTGAACAGGGCATAGTCATAGCTTTACTACAAAACAGCAGACAACATCAAACTCGGGTTCCACAATTCACGACAATATTGATTCACAACAGGAGAATACAATGACACGCATAAACATCTTTATACTTACTCTCTTTCTAACATTATCACCATTCACTGTATCGGCTCATGGTGCAGGTCACGGTGCACCTGCAATCACCCATAATCAGGCGGAAAGTATAGCAATCACCCACGTGTCGGGGTTGGTGGAAAGTCAGAAAATTGATAAAAGCTGGAAATTGGCAAAGCTTGTATCGACAGAGCAGAAAGCGTACAACCATGAGCCAGAATGGCTTGTAACGTTTAAGAACAGCCAAGTATCAAACCCAGAAAAGAGTACGCTTTATATCTTTTTAAGTTCTACTGGCGAATATCTTGCCGCCAACTTTACTGGCAAATAGTGCGCATCAGGTAAACTTAACAGTACTGCTCTTTTCAGCAGGCACATAAGTGAAATATCCATGAGTTTGGCTATTGCGAACGGCTGAGCCGACAGCCGGAAGAAGTCATTCAAACGGATTAGCTTTGAAGTTAAAATCTGATGACAATTTATCAGCCCATGCTACAACAGAAATATTGCGGCATGGGCAGATCTGTTAATTCAGGCCGAGCACATCCTGCATGTCATACCAGCCATTGGATTGATCTGAGAGCCAAGCTGCGGCACGTACGGCACCACGGGCAAAGACCATGCGATCAGAAGCGCGGTGGTTGATCTCAATGCGTTCTTCATCAGCGATGAACATAGCTTCATGCTCGCCGACAATATTACCGCCACGCACAACGGAGAAACCGATAGTGCCGGGTTTACGTGCACCGGTGATGCCTTCGCGTGATAACACGGCCACATCATCAAGATTCACACCACGACCAGCGGCAAGAGATTTTCCCATCGCTAAAGCAGTGCCGCTCGGCGCATCCACTTTATGTTTATGATGCGCTTCATAAATCTCGGCATCGTAATCATTGCCCAATACCTGAGCTGCTTTCTCAATCAAATTCAGAGCCAGATTCACACCAACGGAATAGTTGGCAGCCATCACGACGGGTGAATTGGAGAGCGTATCCTGCAACTGCTGCATCTGCTCAGCAGTGAAACCGGTAGTACCGATCACCATACCCATATTAGATTTGGCAGCAAAACGGGCATGCAGCAAGGTTGCAACGGGAGCAGTGAAATCGATAATTACATCGGCCTCAGCACAGCTCTCAATATCATCAACGATTCTCACACCAAGTGTCTCGACAGCTGCAAGCTCACCGGCATCACGCGCAAGAAATTCTGAACCTGTGCGCTCGGTTGCACCAACCAGAATGGTGGCCGGACTTTCAGTAACGGCACGCACCAACATACGGCCCATGCGGCCTGATGCTCCTACGATAATAACCCGTACTTTTGCGCCCGTATTACCCATCACTTCACCTCTTTAGAAAGATCATCCCATACATCTTTCACTTTGCCCAGAAACGAGGAGCGTTCCGGATAGACATCATCACCGGTTTCATCAGCAAACTCACGCAATAGATCTTTCTGTCGTGTGCTCATTTTCTTCGGTACTGCAATTTGAATACGTACATACAGATCACCCTTTTGATTGCCTGCACGTACATCCAGCACACCATGACCACGCAAACGGAACACACGCCCGCCTTCGGTACCGGCTGGAATCTTGATCTTCACTTTACCATCAAGTGTAGGTGCATCGACTTCTGCACCCAATGTCGCCTGAGGGAACGTTACAGGCATCGTACAGTGCAGATCAGCACCTTCGCGCTCAAAAATCCGATGCTCTTTGAGTGTACTCACAACATACAGGTCGCCATTTTGGCTTCCCTGTGGGCCCGCTTCACCTTCACCGGTAACACGCACCTGCGCACCTTCATAAACACCGGCTGGGACTTTGATCTTTAGGTTTTTCGTAACTTTCTTGCGCCCTGCACCACTACAATCTGTACATGGTGAATCAATGCGTGTGCCTGCTCCCTGACAGGTTGGACAAGGGCGACGTACAGCAAAGAAACCCTGCTGCATCTGTACCT
>JAJFLF010000283.1 GCA_021772845.1 Mariprofundus sp. | reverse complement strand
CTGATCATTTCGCCACGTTTAACGATAGGCTGCTCTTTCAAAGAAGCTTCAAACATCAGTTTGAATGATTCCTCTTCAGAATCAGTAGTAACTGTCTCTTCTACTTTGGCTTCCTGCGTCTCTTCAGCAGCCTGCTTCACTTCCACCTTTTCTTTTACTTCGGTCTTTTGTGTCGCAGTTGTGGCCTGATCTTCCTGTATGTTTTCCAAGCTATTGGTTTCGCTCATGTTATTACCGTCCCGGTTACTCAATTCATCAAGAATTGTTATTCAGTGTTGTGTGTTTTTAATCTCGTGATTTTATTTATCTATTATCAGGCTGACCTTGCAATCAGCTTTCTTCGTTCCAATACACCAAGCATGCGATCAACGACTTCATCGACACGCAAGGTGGTCGAATCAATGGTAATCGCATCATCTGCCTGTTTCAGCGGCGCATGCTGACGTTCAGCATCACGTTGGTCACGTACTTTCAACTCTTCAAGTACGCCTTCAAGGCTGCTATCACTATCATCTTTGAGCTGAACCCAACGCCTGCGAGCCCGTTCGCGCACAGAAGCGGTTAAAAAAAACTTTGCTGGCGCACCGGGTAATACCACCGTACCAATATCACGACCATCCATAATACAGCCCTTTTCAGCCAGCTTATGTTGCAAGCCCAACAGTTTTTCACGCACCGATGGCATCGCTGCCACTTGAGATGCTGCCGCACCGACTTGCTCGGAGCGCAATCCCGCAGTCACATTTTCACCTGCTAAAAATATTCCATCGACAGTCCAGTTAATCTCATCCAACAAACAGTCGACCAGAGCAGCAACATCAGATTCCGACTGCAATGAGACACCACGTTTCAGTGCAACTGAACCAGTCAATCGATAAAGCAAACCTGTATCGAGTACCGGCAGTCCCACCTCATCAGCCAACATCTTCGCTACTGTGCCCTTACCTGAACCTGATGGTCCATCTATGGCAATCGTCAAACCTTCGGTAGCTGCCCAATCAGCCATCTTTAAACCTCACCCTCGTCAGCCCAACGTACATTCATACCGATACTCTGCGCCAACGATACGAAATTTGGAAAGCTGGTCGCAATCGCGGAAGCATTATGAATACGAATTTCAGCATTCGCCCGCTGCGCAGCTACAGCCATCGCCATGGCAATACGATGATCACCATGCGCATCAACATTCGCATCACCAGACAATGAAGACAAACCCTGAATCACTGCCCCATCATGTTTTTCTTCAATATCAGCACCTGCTGCACGCAGCGCATCTGCCATCACAGCAATACGGTCTGACTCTTTCACCCGCAGCTCTTCTGCATCGGCCAAAACGAACTCACCATCAGCCAACGATGCTGCAGCAAAAATCACTGGAAACTCATCAATCGCATCCGGCACATCATTCGCATCCACATTCAACGTATGCAACCCACCGGAGAGTACACGCACATCTGCAACAGGTTCCTTGCCCACCATGCTCTCATTCAACAATGTCAAATCAGCACCCATGCCGTTCATCACCCGGCGCCAACCATCCCGACGCGCATTAATACCGATACTTTTCAGGGTAACGTCAGAACCGGGCACCAAACTCGCTGCGACTGCAAAAAAACAGGCCGATGAAGGATCGGCAGGAATATGTACAGCAGAATCAGGAGCAATTAACTTATCAACAGGATTTAAAGAGATCGTACCATCATCAGCCACATCAACCGGCTGACCGAATAACGGCAACATACGTTCAGTATGATCGCGGGTTGGCTTAGGCTCATTTACCTTTGTCACGCCATCAGCATACAATCCCGCCAGCAGCACACATGATTTTACCTGTGCACTGGCTATTTCAGAGATATGGTGAATTGCGTTTAATTTACCGCCAGTAATGGTAATCGGCAGCATATTACCACCATCACCACCTTCCACCTTTGCTCCCATACGACGCACGGGGTCAACCACCCGTTTCATTGGACGTTTACACAAGGAAGCATCACCAGTGATTGTAGAGGCAAAATCCTGTCCAGCGAGAACACCTGTCATCAAGCGTACGCAAGTACCTGCATTACCGGCATCCAACAGAGCATCGGGCGCTTTCAAACCATGCAGACCCACACCATGAATACGCAATGATGTTTTCTCATCATTAAGCCATTCAATCTTTACACCCATATCAATGAACATCTTGGCTGTTGAAATATTATCTTCACCAGGTAAAAAACCGTGCACTTCAGTCACACCATCGGCCAGTGAGGCCAGCATCACCGAACGATGCGACATCGACTTATCACCGGGCACGACAATATCCCCTTTCAATGGTCCGCTAGCCGGACCTGCAATTAGTGTTCCACCAACATTCATATTAATGATTTCCCATACGTTTCCAGCCATTCATCACGTGCTTGTTTGGCTGAAGTAAAATGTTCCAACAACTGCTCGCCGTCATCTGATTGCAGAGCATCTTTTAACCCACTTAACTCATCTTGCAGCGCATCCAGCTGGCGAACTACTGCATCGCGATTACACAGGGCAATATCACGCCACATCTGTGGTGAAGATGAAGCTATGCGTGTAAAATCCCGAAAGCCTCCTGCTGCAAATTCAAACGGCTCGTGTTCTTCATTGCCCTGCTTGCGCACTGCATTCACCAGTGCAAAAGCTGCCAGATGTGGCAAATGACTGACTGCTGCCAGAAAATCATCATGTTCCACAGGTGCCATACGCATTACACGGCTGCCTACGGCCTGCCATATCTCCTGCACCCGCTCTACAGCTTCAGGATTGGTATCTTCATCAGGGGTAAGGATACAGAGGCGCTCTTCAAATAATTCAGAAAAAGCCGCTCCTGCGCCGGATTGTTCCGTACCTGCAATCGGATGGCCGGCCACAAACTGGGAACTATCAGGCAAAAGAGATCGCGCTGCATTCATCGCTGACTGTTTGGTGCTACCTGCATCAGTGATAATTGCCGTTGCTGAGAGATTGACCGCTATCGCCTTGAATACCGATTCATATGCTGTCATGGGAACTGCCAGCACCACCAGGTCTGCACCACGCACTGCTTCAGTTATATCATGAGTCCAGTCGTCCACAATATTGAGTTCTTTGGCCAACTCCAGATTAGCTCGGCTACGCCCTACTCCGGTTACACGCTCAACTCTTCCTGCTTTTTTCAAAGCCAGACTCAGTGAGCCTCCAATCAGGCCTGTGCCAATCACGACCATATGCTGTATTGGATTCATGGGCTTAAAGTTCTCCTGCAATCTTCTCTAACGCTGTTAAAAATAGTTCGTTTTCCTCAGCAGAACCAACGGATATACGTAAATATTCAGGCATACCATATCCTGCTAATGGACGAGGAATAATGCCCTGATCTTCCAAACGGCTCAAAATATCTGCACTTTTAGTGTGGCGAAGCAGCACAAAATTACCAAAACAGTGCCCTCCCAGAAGATTCATACTATCAAGAGCCACTTCCAGCTTATCGCGTTCCTGTGCTGTTTCAGCTACTTTAGATGTCACCCACTCACGATCATCCAACGCAGCTATTGCGGCTGCCTGAGCAAACAGATTAACATTAAACGGTTCGCGAAAACGATTCACCAAACCAACAATTTCAGCATCCGCAACCGCATAACCTACGCGACAGCCGGCAAGACCATAAGCCTTGGAGAATGTTCTACTTATCACCAGACCCGGATGTGTTAATGAATGCACTGAATCACCCAGCTCATGCGCCACAAAATCATAATATGCTTCATCAACAATCACGATAACATCACGCGGCAGACGATCTAAAAACGATTGAATCTCGTCATTCGACAATAACGTTCCGGTCGGATTATTCGGATTGGCAATGCAGACAACTTTCGTTTTGTCCGTGACAGCTTCCGCCATCGCATCAAGATCGTGTGTTAAACCGTCGGATTCAGGCACTGCGATACCAGCTGCTCCTGCAGCCTGTGTCGCCAATGCATAGACAATAAACGCACGCCGGGCATAGATCACTTCATCACCCGGACCAGCAAAACTGCGAATCACTAACTCCAGCACTTCATTGGAACCATTACCGATCAATATTTGATCTCTCTCAACAGCATGAAACTGAGCCAATTTCAGTTTCAATACATTCGCATCGCCATCCGGATAACGATGCACCTCAGATGCAACCTGCTGCATCGCTACAATCGCTTTCGGTGATGAGCCATACGGATTTTCATTAGAAGCCAGCTTCACAGCATGAGAAAGCCCTTTTTCACGCAACAATAGTTCTACCGGTTTACCCGGTACATAAGGGTAAAGACCAGCAGTCTGTGCAACAGCACGTGCCATCCAATCAATTGTCATTGTAATTCCTTGTTAAAGCGGTCTGGAAACCGGGTATGACCCCAGCACTTTGATAAAACCACCCAGTTTCGACTGAATCTCAGCAATAGCTTCAGCCACTCCAGCATCATCACGATGACCTTCTATATCAGCAAAAAAGACATACTGCCAAAGCTGCTTCTTGGATGGACGCGATTCAATGCGCGTCAGACCAATACCACGTTCGGCAAATGAGGTGATCAATTTATGTAGCGCACCCGGCTCATCTTTAATCGACATCACCAAGGACGTTTTATCTTCACCTGACGCTGGAGAATCATGCTGCCCAATGACAAAGAAACGCGTGGTATTATCATGAAAGTCTTCAATATTTCGTTGTACCAGTGGCAGAGCCGACTGATCAACAATGGAATATGGCCCAACCACAGCACATTTTTCCCATTCCAGGGCACTGGCGTTGTTTGATTTTGCCTCATCAACAATTTGTGCAGCGCGAATTGTTGATGACGATTCCATCAAACGGGCATTGGGCAGATGTGAAGCAATCCAGTTACGGCACTGTCCCAATGGCTGCGGATGTGAAATGACGGTTTCAATCTCATCAAGACTATCGGCATAAGAGAACAGATGATGATGGATAGAGAGCTGTACTTCAGCACAGATAAAGACATTACGCTCCATATCAGCAAACAGATCCAGTGTCGGGGTCACAGCACCTTCAAAGGCATTTTCTACCGGCACCACACCATAGGTCGCACGGCCTGATTCCACTTCATCAAATACCATAGCCAAAGAACCACATGCCATATATTTTGGCGTTGCACCAAACTGTCGCGTCGATGCGGTATGACTAAACGTCCCTTCAGGGCCCAAATATGCAATGGTCATCGGATGCTCGAGCGCTAAACAGGCTCCGATTATTTCACGATAAATGCCATGAATCGCCGCATCAGGGATCTTGGTTTCATGTGAACATTCAGCCGCCGCATCATTCTGCGACAATAATCTTCGAATAATCGAAGCCTCACGGCTCGGCACATAAAATGGCGCATTACCTGTATTCTGCTTGGCCTCACCCACCTGCGTAGCCAACTGCGCACGCTTGCGGATCAACTCAAGAATTTCATCATCAACCGCATCAATCGAGACACGGAGTTTGTTTAATTTTGTTTCCAAATCACCCATGCCTGCAACCTAGCAGCAGCGAAAGGCGCAATCCATGTCCTCTTAAAGGCCCATCTGATGCAACATAGCTAAACCGAAATTAATTTCATGATTAACGGGCTATTTTAAAGCGAACAGCCGAGGCAATATTCATCCGTATTGATTTCGTCCAGAAAGCCCTACCCCAAGTAGAATCAATGC
>JAJFLF010000282.1 GCA_021772845.1 Mariprofundus sp. | reverse complement strand
TACCTTCGGCAATTTCTATACCATCTCGAATCGTGGCGTTTACGCCCAGATAGCAATGAGGGTGGATTGTTACTCTTCCTGAAACAACAACGTGAGATGCTAGATAACAGTGTTCCCTGATCTCAGTATGGTGTCCTATATGATTGCCACTCCAGAGAACACAATTATCGCCAATTTTTGCATATGGTTGAATTACATTATTTTCCAGAATAAAACAGTTTTCACCAATTTGAGAATCTGGAAGAACCGTCGCCCTTGAACTGATATAGGAGGCCAATTTATACCCCTTTTCTTTTGCCTCAAGATACTTTTGTTCCCGCAATCGATTATTATCTTTTGCGCCCAGTAAAACAAAAAAGTCATACTCAGTTGGTGGATAGATATTTTCCACGTCCTCAAAAGGTACTATGGGAAGACCTTTAAACTCTTTCTGTTGAAGGTGGTCAGCATCTACAGTGAAAGCAACTATCTCATAATCTGTATCATGTTTAAAAAATGAGTGCGCGACCTCGGCCATCTGACCTGCTCCAAAAAGTACAATCTTTTTCATCTAACCTCTCCTTTTTTCAACTGATTATGTAAAGAACCCATAAATTCATTAACAGCACAAGAGAGCTCCATGGCTCGATTTTGGCCATAACTTTCGTCAACCCAAAGGTTAATAATCTCTCGCTCAATTCTCTCTGCTACTGGGAAATGACCGCTCTCAGCCTCATCACACATCCACTTCGCAACACATGGATACCAAGAAGATACATCAAATCCCTTATCCCTGATATATTTCAGGAATTGACCCCTAATTGATGGGTCAATTCGGAAGGAGAACCTCCACGGCACAATACCCTTAGCTGATCTAAAGAACTTTATACCATCTACGGGACTAAGTTCATGTCTGTAAATCTCTGCCACCTCACGACGGTGTGTGACTTTTTCAGCCAGCCCTTCCAATGCATTTGTAATTTTCGCGACCTGATCACTACCAGCTTGATGGAGAAACATATCTTTAAAAAGCATTGGAAAAGACTCAAACAAAGAATAAAAAGATTGTTCTCGCTGCCCTGCTATCCAAATCGGATAAAATAGTCGGCGATATTCTTCTGATAGTTCATCTAACCTGCTCTTGCTCACATGATCTAGCGTAGAAAGTAACGACCTAGCATCTTTTGTCCAATCATCGTTATCTGTTAGAAAGGCCCCGCCTCCACCTGCTTGAATAATTTTGGTATGTCCGAAAGAGAGAATGGACACATCCCCTTTCGTTCCCAATAAAACATTTTCATCATCAAGACCTCCCATAGATTGGGCAGCATCTTCAACCAAAATAGCACCGTGTTTATCAACCACATCTTTCAAAACCCTGATATTTGCATTGTTCCCAAAGAGATGTACAGCTACAACAATTCCGATTTCAGAGTGTCTCGACAGCTTGCTCTCAACTGAATCTGGGCAAATTGTCGCATCTATATCACGTATGTCCGCATACACAACTTCTCGTTCGGCTAAAGATGCGGCATATAATAGGTTTGGGCACACCATTGCTGGCAAAAGCACTTTCTTTCCCAATGGCAACTGAGAAAATGCCAGCCACAAAGCAACTGTGCCACTGGCAGTCAGAACACAATGCTTCTTTTTATACTCTGTAGCTAGCTGCCTCTCTAGCCTATTCAACACAACCCCAAGAAAATGGCGTTCCCCTTTTCAAGTCGCGTCGAGCAACCTTCCCTAAGACCTGAGGTAAAAATTTAGGCTCAAGACCATCTCCAGGGCGAATACTTCGAACATTCTCCAAGGTTATTTTTTCACCCTCCCTAATATCATTAACCACAAACAACGATCGTCTACATCCTTTTGCAATCTGTTCTGATGAGGTTGGCCCATAGCTAACCTTTCCCATCGCTTTCTCTGCAACTCTGATGAAATCAACCATCTGTTTAAATTCAGCAGGTTCCATTGAAAATGCTGCATCTGGCCCTCCATCAGAACGCCTGAGAGTCATGTGCTTTTCAATGCAACACGCCCCCAGTGCAACTGAAGCCAAAGCGGCCTCCACTCCTAGTGAGTGATCGGAAAGTCCACATGGAACATCAAATGTATTTTCCATATGCGGTATCGTTAGCAAATTCATATCTGCTGGATTGGCCGGATATGCACTCGTGCACTTTAAAAGAATAATTTCAGAAACACCTGCATTCTCAAAAACAGCTACAGCCTCGTCAATTTCGCCTAGGCTAGCCATTCCGGTTGAAATAATAACTGGCTTACCTGTCTCGGCTATACATTCAAGCAATGGAATATCTGTGATTTCTGATGATGCAACCTTATATGCAGGCACATTCATCTTCTCAAGAAAGGCAATCGATGTATCATCAAAAGGCGTCGAAAAACAGGCCATACCAAGTCGGTTAGCGGTGGCTTTCAAGTCCGGCTGCCACTCCCATGGTGTATATGCCTCCTGATAAACCTCATACAGTGTTTTCCCGCTCCATAGCGTTCCCTTCAGCTTGAACAGGTCGGAATTGCTATCTATCGTAATAGTATCAGCCGTATAAGTTTGAAGCTTAACCGCATCAGCTCCTGCTTCCTTAGCTGCTTCAATCAGCTGAACAGCTCTGTCATAGCTCTGATTATGGTTGCCTGACAATTCCGCAACCATATAAACAGGATGTCCTGGACCAATAATTCGCCCATCTATTTCAAACTTTTTCATATTTCCATATCCACATATTTAATCGATTTACACTGCCCTGACCGCATCACTTCAGCTGCACTTGACCCTGCATTAAACAACAGGTCAAGCATCGAGGCTCCTGATTCGAAAGGACTATGCTGCTGTTCATACACAGGGTGGGTATATTTTTGGAACGAAATATCTATTCCCGCATCTGAAAAGAACTGATAGTCCTCCTTCAAATATTCAAAAGAACCTACTGGTGAAAAATAGTCCGTCGATCCGACTTCCTGCAATAGATTAACCAAAAGCTCTCCTCTTTTCCCTTCCGCTTTCATTTCAGATGAACGCATAAACTTTGTATTTAACGACAATTCATGTGACAACCATTTGACAATCGAAATGTTCAACTCACAAATATTCGTACTCCGCGACGTATCGACAAGAGATGAGAATTCTTCAAAACAGCTACTGAAAAAAGGTGCTTTTGAGTAATTCTGTTGCAGTTGTTTCAGATGTTTCTTGGGAAACGCTCGGGTATCAATTTCCGTTTCCAGGATACGTTGTCCAAATCGACCCTTAATAAAAACAGGAACTGTAAACCACTGAAGTCCATTAGGGGTCTTTATCCGGTTTCTCTGTTGCCATGTCTGCTTCTCAAACTGGGCAGTATCAAGAAAAATAAAGATGTCTGACTGATCGATCAGATCAAAATATCCTAGCCAGGGAAGCCATGTTGGCTGCATAATTACAACTTTCATCTTTTTATTCTTTCCTACATACTGCCAGAAGAAATCCAACTTGAAGCGAGACCAGTTTTTCGGTTACTGTCGCAAGTTCAGCTTCCTGAAATACTTCTCTGCATTTATTTTTCAAATGGCTTTCACTCTCGAAAAAATAGAACTCCTGCCCATCCCTAAAGTCCCAATTCTGAACGCTATATCTATGATCTCCTAATGGTTTTGCACGTTGAAAAATTTCATGATCTGGACTTACCGTTGAGAGATAAAACACCCCACCTGGTTTCAATACTCGGTGGAACTCTCTAAATGCATCCATCACATTCTTTTCACTTCCTTCATAGTGAAGCGCATTTACAGATAACAGTAAATCAAATGTATTGTCCGGATATGGTAGCTGTCGGTTGTTTCCAGTTTGGATTTCAGCAGTAAAGCCTCGTTCGGAAAGAACCTCCTCGGTGACTTGCACCATGTCAGGGTGAATCTCAATACCATGGCATTCACAACCCATATCCAAAAAAGGAGTCAGATGATTCCCAAATCCACACCCAACATCCAATACCTTCCACGATGCTTTAGGCTCAACCCTGTGCTTAAGGTAACTTCCAAACAGGAGCTTGACCATTGGTTCACTAGGCCACTTCGGATAGTTACTTGTAGCTTTTGTTGTCTGGTATGTTGCCCATTCATTATCCTGGGCCACCTTGTTTTTACTTTCTTTCATGATGTTGCCTCTCTTGCTTCATCTGAGTTTTGATTCTTCTCAACAATTTTTTTACCTATGCTTGATACAATTCTTTCTACGCCCAGCCCATCTATTGTTCTTCGTCCCGCTTCTGACATTTTTTTTCGAAGAGGCATATCTGCTACCACAGAATCTACCATCTGACTCAGGTCCTGATTGTCCACCGAATCATATACTCCCAGATCAACTGCAGTTCCTGCTGAAAGGAAACGCTGATTTACTCGATGGTGAAGTTCATCGATAGAGAGTAAAATTACAGGTGTGCCCGTCACTGAAAATTCATATTTAGTCAGTCCTGATGTAGATATTGATAGATCAGCCCAAGTCATATGGTCGGCAAGATTGAGGGGGGCAATTACACATTCGACATGTTGACTGGAGCAATCCGCGAATCGCTTTAATGATTTGATCAAACCCTCGTCAAAATAAGGCCCGATCACACATTGAATGTCCAAATCAGCTTGGCACAGCTCCAATGCATCAAGAACCTTCATGCTTACGGCCATAGGATCCCCTCCACCACAAGTAACAAGAACCCGCCGAGCTATCGCCTTAATCATCTTAACCGGCTGAATGTGATAAACGGGATCTATGATGGCAAACTCTGCGCCAATCAGGCTCAGGCAATCATCACGCACCTCTACGGGAGGTTCCCCAACATAAGGTACAATAAGTATGTCGATTACCGTATCCGGATACTTCCGGCTAATTGAATTAGCTCCTGATGAATCAAGTAAAGCAACAAGGCATTTTTCATTTATTCGGTTTAGATCAGCTGCAAAGCCTTCATACCTCTCCAGCGTACTGTCATGAGAAATATCCATCAATATAGCATCAAAACACTGCTCAGCAATCAACCGGGTCAGGAATGCAGAGTGATCTACTACATAACCTTTCCGGGGAATGGAAAACACATTCAACTGGCTATCTAATGCTGGTAGCAAGCCACCACCAACCAGAAAAGAAACTTGCCAGCCTTGTCGATTTGCCTCCTGAGCAAGCACCAAACAGCGACTGAAATGCCCTAGGCCGACCTTCTCTCCAACATCAACACAAATCAGAAGATGCAATTATGCCTTCCTAAAAATTGCTTCCACACATTTACCTTCCAAACGTTTTTCAACATCTCCTTCATGAATTACCGAAGCTACAAGTGGAAACACTTCGTCCAGCACATCTTTCGTAAATGCCAGCTCTTCTTCTCCGTGGGCAAAGCATGGGATATGGCTGCAAAAATAGAGCAGCCCCCGCTTCACACACTCCTGCATAATGTATGTTCTCAGCATATAACTCTGCTTCTCATCCGCATGAGGAAAGGCCAGAACAGATCGCACGGGAAGACCAAGTAACAGCGCATGATTTCCAATATCAAGACTATCGATATGCCCCTGAATGGTATCTGAAAGGACCCCTCCAACACGCCAAATGTGTTCAACCACAGAGTCCCTTTTCATACATTCGATTGTTGCCTTGCAGGAGGCCAGAGATAATGCCTCTCCACCAAATGTTCCCGAGAAAAATATTTCATCAAATTCCTGCATCACTTCCCGGCGCCCAACCACAGCTGATAGTGGAAGGCCATTTGCCATACCTTTACCGAAACAGGCAAGATCAGGCATCACTCCAAAATATTCATGTCCCCCACCCAAAGCCATCCGGAAGCCATTCACAATCTCATCGAAGATAAGAAGTGAACCATGACGGGTACAGATATCTCTAACACCCTCCAGAAAACCATCTTCAGGCATCTCAACGCCAATCGGTTCCATTATAACCGCAGCAATTTCATCTGGGTACTGCTTGAACAGCGCCACTAAAGATTCAAGATCGTTATAGACAAATGTATGCGAAAGCGAGCTCACCGCATCTGGTACACCTTTATTCCTTGTGGTGCTACCGATATACCAGTCGTGCCAACCGTGATAACCACAAAACAGAATTCGATCTCGCTTAGTATAAGCCCGTGCCGCACGCACCGCTCCCGTCGTAACATCCGAACCATTTTTAGCAAAGCGAACCATTTCAGCACAGGGAATCAGATCAACCAGAAGCTCAGCAACTTCCACCTCTAGAGGATGCATCTGGCTGAATACCATACCATCCGAAAGCTGTGCTTTTATTGCCTCATCCACCTCTCGATGACCATAACCCAGTGTGATTGGCCCTAAGGCCATCAGGTAATCCAGATATCGGTTTCCATCCACATCCCACACCCATGCCCCTTTGCCTCTCTTTAAATAATGAGGTGAGACTCCACGAG
>JAJFLF010000281.1 GCA_021772845.1 Mariprofundus sp. | reverse complement strand
GTAATACCAACACGATGGCCGGCATGAATCGTCATGGTCGCATCACTGAATAAGAGTTTATTACCACGTCGCAGGGATATACGGTCAAAATAGAGCATGCGCCATATTAGGTCGAAGATGAAAAACTGCATCCATGCATTTTAAAACACGGAAATCATTGGCATGATATGCTTTGAATTCAGACAGGGAGTCAGCGATGTGGAAACAAAAAAATATTCAATTACAAGCCAGAAGCAGAGGATTTCATTTGATTACCAATGAAGTGCTCAATCAACTACCTGAACTGGGTGAGTATTCTGTAGGCCTGGCTCATATCTTTATTCAGCACAGCAGTGCCAGCCTGACCATCAATGAGAATGCCGATCCGGATGTACGTAGTGATATGGAGAAACATTTCAACCATTTTGTACCACAAAATCAGCCCTATTATGATCATACACTGGAAGGAGAAGATGATATGCCAGCCCATATCAAAGCCAGCACGATAGGCAGCACTGTTAGCATTCCAATTCGAGCTGGACGTTTGGCACTGGGTACATGGCAAGGCATCTATCTTGGTGAACACAGGGATTATGGAGGCTCGCGAAAACTCGTTATCACCCTGCAAGGTGAATAAGGCATGAACATCGCAGTCTATATTTCTGGCCATGGTTTTGGTCATCTGGCGCAAATGGCTCCTGTGCTGAATCGCATTCACCATATCGCACCAGATTTCCGGTTCCTGATTCGCTGCTCACTGCCAAAAACTGAAATCCAATCGCGTTTGAAATTCAACTTTGAACTCGAAACCACACCTGTCGATGTAGGTGTGATACAAAAAAGTGCTATTGAAGAAGATCAACAAGCCTCTATCAAACAAATGCATGTCTGGGTTGATCAGATGGATAAACAGATTGAGCAGGAAATCAAATGGCTGTCTCACTTCAATGCATCATTGGTCATCTCTGATATCTCTCCATTGGCATTTCCAACTGCCAAAGCACTAGATATTCCCGGCATCGGCCTGGCAACACTCGATTGGCATACAATTTATTCATATTGGCTGGATGCCGATGATCTGATCATCAAAAAACTTGCTAAGGCATATAGCCAGTGTGATTTGTTACTGACACCACCGATGGCAATGCATATGCCGGTATTCCCAAATCGGCAGGATATTGGCCTTATTGCCACACAAGCCGCTGCGATTATAAATCCGGTAGCTACTGATCAACGTAAAAAGGCACTGGTACTATTTGGCGGCTGCGGCAACCCGCCCTATGATCTACAAGCGCTTGCCAATATGCCTGACTGGTTATTTCTGATTCCTGATGCTCCCAGCCACTCACCTGAAAATGTACAAAGCATCCATTTCAATGCTGAGCTACGCCCTATTGATCTGATGCAACATATCGATGTTGTGCTCTGTAAACCCGGTTACGGTGTACTCTCTGAATGCTGGTCTACCTCCACCCCTATTGCCTGGGTTGAACGGCCTGATTTTCCGGAGTTCCCCATGCTTAAAGAGTGGCTGGATCAATCATTCCCCGCATGCGGCATGGGCCGCTCTGATTTTCAGCATGGCCATTGGCAAGCAGCACTCGATGCTGCGAACACTGATCCATGCTGTTTTCCGGAGATTGAGGCTGATGGTGCTATTGAAGCGGCTGATATCATCATCTCTTATACTCAGTAATTCTCACCACAAAGACGCGAAGGCAAAAAAACATCTATAAATCAGTGTTCATCTGCGTCCACCTGTGGCTTCAATGTTTATACTGGATAGTTACGAATCTTCGCCCCGATACTGCAGTGCTTCGGCAATATGGCCTGAGTTAATTGCATCTGAATCAGCCAGGTCGGCAATGGTACGTGCCACCTTGAGAATGCGATGATAACTGCGGGCAGAGAGTGAAAAGTGCTGCATAGCATGATCCAGCATTTTAGCCGATTCCGCATCGGGCCTGGCATACTGCTCAATCTCAGTAGTTGTCATGCGTGCATTCACACGCCCAGATCCAAGTCTGGCATACTGATGTTGGCGCGCTCTCTGCACACGCTCTGCAATCACACTGGACGCTTCCCCCGGCTGCATATTTGCCAGCTCTTCTCGTTCCACAGGTGGCACATGCACCCTTAAATCAAATCGATCCAATAACGGGCCTGATATGCGACCTGTATAACGTCGCACTTCGGATGGCGAACATCTGCACGGCTTAGTTGGATGCCCCAGATAACCACATGGGCACGGGTTCATCGCGGCAATCAGTTGGAAACGGGCCGGATATTCTGCCGACTCAGCCGCACGGGCAATGCACACAGACCCATCTTCCAATGGCTGGCGCAATGTTTCCAGTACAGCACGTTTGTGTTCAGGCAGTTCATCCAGAAACAGAATGCCATGATCAGCCTTCGAAATTTCACCGGGTTTTGGATTGCTTCCACCACCAATGATCGCCACATCGGAAGCGGAGTGATGCGGCTGCCGCAACGGCGGCTGCAAACTCATTGCAGGACGCGAGCTATCGCCGGAGACGCTATAAATACGAGTCACTTCCAAGGCCTGTTCTGTTGTCAAGGGAGGCATAATGCCCGGCAACCGATGCGCCAGCATACTTTTGCCGACACCGGGTGAGCCTGTGAGCAGGAGATGATGTGCGCCTGCTGCTGCAATCTCCAGTACACGACGTGCCTGCTGCTGACCGCGGATATCAGCCATATCCTCACCGATCACAGAAGCACTACCCTCATCACTTACTATTTCAGCCTCACTGAGTTTTTTGCTGCCACTTAAGTGTTGGATCACTGCCAACAGATGTTTAGCCGGATAAATTGTCATGCCTTGAACAGCGCTCGCTTCAATCACATTATCCATCGGCACAATGACCTTGTTAAAACCCTGAGCACGCGCAAATAACACCAGCGGCAATACGCCGCGCACCGCATTTAGCCGTCCATCCAAAGCAAGTTCAGCAATCAAAAACACCTCATCTGATGTGCTGCGTTCTTTAGACAACATCTGGCCGGATGCCATCAGCAAACCAACAGCGATTGCCAGATCAAAATGAGAACCGTCTTTACGTCTGTCTGCCGGTGCAAGGTTCACTGTGATTCGGCGCAGCGGGAATTCAAAACCTGAATTGGTCACCGCAGAGCGCACCCGATCCCTTGCTTCGCGTACCGCCCCCTCAGGCAGCCCCACCAATGACCAGCAAGGTAAGCCACGTGAAAGGTCCACTTCCACATCGACAGCTTCGGCATCAAGCCCACGAATCGAAGCACTACATAATCGAGCTAACATGTATTTATTGTAGACCATCAACAGCATAATTTCACAGATAGTTATAACGCCCCCTCCCCCTCTATTAAGGCATTAACATAGACTTCACGTTCCATATTTAGCCTTCGAAATGTAGCATTACGACATTCAATGACTGCTTATCGGCATCTTTTTTGCTTTAACTTTACCATGGTGAGTAATGCAATATCTTCTGTTAGTATGTTCATGCGCCCGAACACTATTCAACGACACATCGAGGTTTCACATTGTCTGATACAATGATTTTAGTCATCAATACCGGTAGTTCTTCTATCAAGATGGCATTGATCGATATGCCATCGGAAACACTGCTGGCCGAGGCTATGGCACAGCGACTTGGTGAGCAGAAAGCATCCTTGTCTTTCTCGTTTCATGGCGAAACTACAGAGAGCCATATTGCATTCGCCGACCACGAAGTAGCGATGCAACAGATGTTGGATGCACTGTTTGAATACGTCGATAAGAAGAGCATTGCAGCCTTTGGCCACAGGGTTGTACATGGCGGAGAAAAGTTCATCGCACCCACGCTGCTTGATACTTCAGTTATTGCAGAGATTGAATCACTATCGCATCTCGCACCACTGCATAACCCAGCCAATCTATCGGGCATCAGCGCCGCCATGAAACAGTTGCCGCATGTGCCACATATAGCTGTATTTGACACCGCTTTTCATCATGCTATGCCAAAACATGCCAGCCTCTATGCCGTGCCTTATCACTGGTATACCGAATACGGTGTGCGCCGTTATGGTTTTCATGGCACCAGTCATCACTATGTTGGTCAGCAAGCTGCTGCAATGCTTGGACGTGAATTTGAGGAGTGCAACCTGATCACCGCACATCTGGGCAATGGCTGCAGCGCCACAGCGATTGCTGGCGGCAAGAGTGTGGATACCAGCATGGGTATGACACCACTGGAAGGACTCGTCATGGGTACACGCAGTGGTGATATTGATCCCGGCCTGCATGACTATATCGCCCGTCAAAGTGGCGACTCGTTAGAGAGCATCACCAATGCCCTCAACCGCGAATCGGGCCTGCTGGGCCTCTCCGGCCAGAGCAATGATATGCGTACGCTGCTTGGGGCCGCTGCAGAGAACGATGAGCGGGCCATTCTGGCTGTTGATCTATTCTGCTATCGACTGGCGAAAACACTGGCCGGGCTTAGCATTGCATTAGCATCTATTGATGCCATCGTTTTTACCGGCGGCATTGGTGAGCATGCCGCTCTTATTCGTGAAAAAACTGTCACACAGTTGACACTATTGGGAGTCAGAATTGATCCCGAAAGAAATAATGAGCATGGCAAACATTCAGATGGTTTCATCAACAGAGATAGAGATTCCATCCCTGTGTTGGTGGTAGCTACCAATGAAGAAAAAATGATCGCCCGCTATGTACACAATATTTTAAACCGAGAGGAACAGCAGTCATGAGTCACGCCTTTTTCCTTGCTTCCACTGGAGCCGGAGCAGGTTTAACCACCGTCAGCCTCGGTCTTGTTCGTGCATTGGACCGGCTCGGCATACGCACCAGTTTTTATAAACCCTTTGCACAATTGCATGATGGAGACCATGGACCTGAGCGTTCAACCCTTCTGAGTGAACACATGACAGGCATTAAACCACCACAACCGATCAGTCTGAGACGCGCGGAATCCCTGCTTGGCTCCGGCAAACTGGGCCAGCTGATGGAAGAGGTGGTTGCGCTCTATCAGCAGAGTGCTCGCCATGCCGATGTGGTAATTATTGAAGGTCTGGTGGCCGATAGTCATGCCGGTTATGCCACACGACTCAATGTTGCTGTGAGCAAAGCGCTCGATGCTGAAGTAATTCTGGTGGCCAAACCTGAACCCGATCTGGAAGAGTATATCGATATTTCCGCCAATGCATTTTCCGATGATAACGGTACAGCATTGATCGCTACTATTCTCAACAAAGTGGGTATGCCCAATGATGAACAACCAGCACTGCTGCTCGCCGATGGACTACAATCCGATACTTCACACCTTATTGTATTAGAATCAGAGGTATTGCCGATTGAACCACAACAACAAGCCGGTATTGCTACTGAAAAGCGTGCGCCAGTTCATCCCATGTGCCAAATGCTAAGCAAAAAGCCATTTCATTTTATCGGCGGTATTCCCTGGCAGCATCCACTCACTGCTTTGCGCATGTGTGATGTCGCCGATTATCTTGGTGCAGAAGTTCTGAACGAGGGTTATCTCAAAGAACGGCGTGTACAACGCATGGAACTATGTGCGCGTACACTGGTCAACACACTCAGTGTGTACCAACCGCATACCCTGCTAATTTTCCCGGGTGACCGCGACGACGTATTTGTAGCTGCATGTATGTCTGCCATGAACGGCGTGCGACTGGCAGGTATCCTTCTGACAGGTGGCATCAGACCCAATCCCCGCATACTAGCCCTGTGCAATCAGGCCATTCAAACCGGCATTCCGCTCTTGCTGGTAGAAGGAACCTCCTTTCAGACAGCTGCAAAACTGGTCAATATGCCACCGGAAGTTGCGGCAGACGATTTTGATCTGATCGATCAGGCCATGGACCATGTTGCCGATCATCTTGATGCTGACTGGCTGAAAACACGCTGTGCGATCGAACGCAAACCACGTCTCTCCCCTGCAGCATTTCGTTATCAGCTTATTCAGCAGGCTGTTCAGGCCAAACGGCGTATTGTACTACCTGAAGGCGAAGAACCACGTACCATCATGGCTGCCTATCAATGCCAGCAACGTGGCATTGCCCAGTGTATCCTGCTAGGTGACCCTGAACGTATTCATATGGCCGCAGCGTCACAAGGAATCACACTGCAAGATGTCACTATTATTAATCAGGCTGATGTTATTGAAGAGTATATCGAACCGATGGTCGCCTTGCGTCAACATAAAGGCATGACCCGCGCCATCGCTAAAGATCAGCTGCAGAGCCGTGTTGCACTCGGTACCATGATGTTGGCAATGGATGATGTGGATGGACTTGTCGCAGGTGCGCTGCATTCAACAGCCAACACAGTGCGACCAGCGTTTCAGTTGATTGGCACCAATGCATCAGCAAAACTGGTTTCATCCATCTTCTTCATGTGTTTGCCCGATCAGGTTGTGGTGTATGGTGACTGCGCGATTAATCCGGACCCTAATGCTGAACAGTTAGCCGATATTGCGATTCAAAGTGCCGATTCGGCCTCCCGTTTTGGACTGGACTCTCGTGTTGCCATGATCAGTTACAGCACCGGAGAATCAGGCACAGGCCTTGATGTAGATAAAGTACGTCAGGCCACTGAGATGGTGCGCCAACGCAGACCTGACCTGCTAGTTGATGGTCCACTGCAATATGATGCGGCAGCGATTACCTCGGTCGGTAAAAGCAAAGCGCCGGACAGTAAAGTGGCAGGCAAAGCCAATGTGTTTGTATTCCCCGATCTGAATACCGGCAATACCACCTACAAAGCCGTTCAGCGTAGTGCTAATGTG
Source organism: Mariprofundus sp. (assembly GCA_021772845.1). Classification (GTDB taxonomy): domain Bacteria; phylum Pseudomonadota; class Zetaproteobacteria; order Mariprofundales; family Mariprofundaceae; genus Mariprofundus. The sequence continues at coordinate 5,206 of JAJFLF010000281.1, read as the reverse complement.
GTCAGTATCGGGCCAATGTTGCAGGGCTTGCGCAAGCCAGTGAACGATCTATCCCGAGGAGCCACGGTTGAAGATATTGTCTATACCATCGCATTGACGGCGATTCAGGCAGGCTGATGTTTGTAACAACACATCAGCATTAAATGAAGCGCAATCGCAAAGCGAGAGAAAAACCCTTGGGCGAGAGAGCCCTTTGGGGGAAATCTAATGTGTGAGTGGATCCCCGATACAGGCATTCGGGGATGACCGATCGCAAGAGGTAACGGAAAATCTATCTGTAACTATTCAGGTTGATCTACGATGAATGATCAATACGTCATCATTCATCTTCTGTTACACTATTTTTCCCTCTGAATTTTAACCATAAGCGTTTCACACGTGTTTTCATGGCAAGGTAAAATGGTTTACCAAGCAGCAACAGGCTGACAATAAAACTGACTTCGGCTGCAACCAATACCGATGTGGTAACAATCGCAACCGTTTCAACATCGCTATCGAGCACAAAGGGTACAACGAACATCAACGTCCACAGTATCCAGGATAACCAGAACAGGAACAGGCCAAGCACGCGCTTCATCTTCTGCATGATTAACTACTCACCCCTCTTTCATTCAACTGATTTCATTCAGGTGATTTCATGACCGGAGTGAAATAGCACTGTGTGCGTTGGATAATCCAGCCCTTCCAATGGCAGCAGTGTTTCAAAGGCTGCCACCTTCTCTCTTTTCGCCGCAGTCTCCGGATGTTTGGCAATCAGGAAGGAACAGATGTCACAATACTCTTCAATAGAGATATCATAGGTACCAATGCGTCGTCCCAAAGCGATAATATCTTCTTTATCCGCACCAATTAGCGGCGGCAATTGAGGCAGATCAGAGGCATCATAAATCGCGTGAATATTGGCCAGTGTCTGACTTGCTACCTGCCCTAATGAATCACCAGTCACCAGAGCCTGGCCACGCTCTTCGCGAGCAATGAGCGCCGCAGAGCGAATCATCTGACGTTTATAAATGATCATGCGATATTCAGCTGGCACATGTGCAATCGCATGGCGCTGAAACTCTTCCAGATCAATCATATAGAGTTTTACTCTGCCCTGATAACGCGACAACTGAGCAGCCAGATCTTTGATCTTGGCGAAATCACGGTTGATGGTGCTGTTATAGAGATGAACCAATACCACTTCCATTCCACGCTTCATCATCGTATAGGCTGCTACGGGTGAATCGATACCACCGGAGAAAAGCACCACACCTTTACCTGACGTACCAACCGGAAGACCACCAATACCCTGGATTTTTTTGGTATAGATATAAACAGACTTGGCACCGACTTCAACTCGCACATCGATCTCTGGATTATCGAGATTCACAGCCAGCTCTAGTTTGGTCTTAAGATAACCACCGACCTCAAAATTCAGTTCTGGTGATGACAACGGAAAACTTTTATTGCTGCGCCTACTACTCACCCGAAAAGGTTTACCTGCGACATTCTCACCGAAATCTTCCAATACGGCGGCTTTAGCAGCGGCCTGTATCGCTTCCAAATCAGGTTTACACTCATGCACCACAGAGAAGTTACGAATACCCGGCAACAGCGCCAACAGATCCAGCAACTCATCGGTAATCTCTTCAACATCGGCTGTCATGCGCCCATGCTCGCGGTAAAAACCATTCGGTTTTAACACCGGTTTGATCACCCGCTTAATATTTTTCGCCATCTTGCGCTCGAACGTGGAACGGTTTTTGCCTTTCAGAGAAAGCTCACCGAAATGAAATAATATCTTAGCCATAGCCGCGCAACCTAATTACTTGCATCAGAAGTTACAGCGATTAATACATTCGCCTTAATCTAAGCAAGAAAAGTCAAAAATATTCAGCCACGGATGCTAGCCCAGGGCACCTTCTCCCCCAGGGGATATTCTCTCACTTCGTGATTCACCTGATCTTCCGCAGCACCCCAGGGTACTTTCTCTACCGCAAGCGGCATTCACCTTGGCACAGATAAACGCAGATGGAAGAACAGTTCAAATGAGGACGGACGGCGATCAGCCCTCTCTCAGAGCCAGAATAGCTTCAACATCAATGCTTTTGTTATAACGTCTGAATTCTCTATCTCTGGTCTCAATGGCCACGATTGACATGCGGTCAGCCAGTTCATTGCCTTCAACACCGACATGGCCATTCACATGCAACACTTTAATGTTCTCTTTCAACGCCTGATGCAAAACAAACATCTCTTTGATCAATGCCAGGTTTTTGATTTCGCCGCCCTGCTTCTTCCAACCTCTATTCTCCCAATTGATTGCCCCCTGGGTAATGAATTGAATGGAATATTTAGAGTCACAAAAAATCGCTACCGACTTGCCATCTTTAAGCTCAGTTTTAGCCATAATCATCGCCTGATGCAGTGCATTCAGCTCAGCGGTGTTGTTCGTCCCATTCGGATTAAACAGGCCGTACCAAAGTTCAGCAATGCGATTATCACGATAAACTGCCACAAAGGAACCGGCCTTACCGGGATTCGGCTCACAGCCACCATCGGTGAAGATTTTTGTATCCACTTTCATAGCCGCAATTTCAGCTGCCGTATATGTTTTAACCGTTTGATTCGATGCTCTCTTTTTCACGGGACCGGCCGATGCAACAGATTGACCAGCAAAAGCCGCTTCTGCTTCTGCCAGGGTTTTAAATGATTTGTAGCGGGCACCGGCAAAACCATCAATTTGCTTTTTACATGTACTCCAATCATTAAAAATACCAGTTTCTCTTCCTTGCCATACGACGTAAAACTTTTTAGCCATGTTGATGAACACCTCTATAGTGGAGAAAGCATTGCGCTTGATGATTCGATTTGTGATTCAGTGTGAAAACTGTAACGAGAGATTTGAACGTAACAATTGATCCATGTCACGTTTTAAATCATCAATCGCAAACAGATGCATGGTTCCATGTGATGAAACACCTCTTTTCTGCTATCATCATGCTATGCACTATCTTCTCGCTATCCTGCTCACAGCGCTTCTACTCTCTGTATCCCATCAGCTCGCGGCAGGCCCATATGAAGATGGTGGAATTGCACATTATGATCAACAAAAACTTACAAACTTTATCTCAGATACAAAAAAACATGCTGAGGATGGTGATGCGGTTGCCCAGTTTGACCTGGCTTACCTCTATGCCAGGGGAATGGGCTTATCTCAAAACCATCATAAGGCCCTGAGCTGGTTTAAAAAGTCGGCACTACAGGGACTTGCTCGCGCACAAAATCACCTGGGTCTGGCCTACATCGAAGCACGAGGCGGTATCAAACAGAACTACAAAAAAGCAGCCGAGTGGTTCAGAAAATCAGCAGAGCAGGGCGACGCCGAGGGCGCTTATCTGCTTGCGGGCCTCTATTCGAAGGGGCTGGGAGTGTCGCAAAGCTATTCCAAGGCCATACAGTGGTATCAGCAAGCAGCAGAAAGGAATCACCCCTATGCGCCACTTTCATTGGGCCTTACCTACAGTGAAGGGCGCGGGGTAAAGGTTAATAAACCCCTGGCCTATATGTGGTTCACTCTATCCGCCCAAAATGGAGGCGGGTTTGGTCCTGAATTTAGGCGAAAACTGAGCAAAACGATGAATCAGGATGAGATCAGGCAGGCTGAAGTGCTGCATAAAAAATGGCTTGCCAAACATCTGAGCCTGGAGGAAACGTATCTTGAAACGCGTGACGGCCTCATCCGGCAATTTGAAAAATCCGAGCAGCCGGTTGATGAGCGGCCTGCCCTAACCGAACTGGAAAAACAAATGAGAACAATCGTGGGGCCAGTCAGGATTGAAGGGTTTTCAGGGCAGGGAAATATCAATCTACTGACACTCAAGACTGAGTCCGGCTACGCCCAGGTTGATGGACTCAGGTTCGATTCCAAGCACGAAACATTATTTGTCACGACACAAGGCTTGTTTAAGCACTACCTGTCCGAACATCCGGAACTTCCACAAGCCATAATAGCCATTTCAAAAGACGAGGATTTTTATCGGCGTGTTTTTCATGCGGATGCCGGGATCATGCACTATGCGGAAGTACCGGTTGAGTGCGCGGACGGCCAATCTTTCGCGCAGGCATTCCTCGGCGTCAGTGGACAGGATATTGGCCCCTTCATTCCCAACGAGATGTTTGTTTTTGTTGTAACGTGAAAGCAGATACGTCTGGTCTATGCTCCTGCATCTGTAGTGATCACCGATATCCCGCAGTGCAAAAGTAAATGGGACATCTCCCGCGCCAAGGGTGCTGATGTCCTTGCCAAGTATCGTGCTTCGCAGAGTCAGAACAAGCAGGCCTATGAGGACTTTCGTCGCTATGAAGAGGAGGGCGTTACAGCCTATCAAGACTGTTTCGCACGAGAGGCGAAAAAGCAGCCCTGGTTTGATTCCCTGAAAGAACAGGCTCAATCGACCGTTGATCGTCTGCAGCCTCTCCCTGATAAGTGATATCACCACGGCAGCATAAAAGGAGAATATCCATGATGGTTCGCGAAAATAAGTTTTTTTCCATCCTCCTATATCTCGCATGCATCACAATTCTTCAATGCGTTGCGGTTACACCCTCCCAAGCCGTTATGCCTGCAAAACATTATGACGAAGCGGCTCGTGCTTCCGAGATCAAGGCAATCGCTGTCGTTGAACAGATCGAGATACTGGAGGAGAGCAAACGCTCCACCCGCAAGCGCGTAACTTTCAAGTTGGAACGCATCTTGGATAAAAATGCCCCCCAAAGCTTTACCGGTATTTGTTATTCCGTTGACCATTCCTGGCAGGAGCCAGGCGTGGGCGGCACCATTTACTACTACCCCCAGAAGGGAGCGAAGGTATTGGTGACCGTCGGCAGCAACGGCGGCTTGATCACCAGCTACACGTCGCTGACTCCAGAACTGGAAAACGAGGCTAAGCTCAACGGGCTAAGCAATATCTCTTTTGGCATGGGGAAGGCCAGCATCAAGTCATTAGCCAAGCATGGTAAAGAAGAACAGTGGTTCTCCTTTCATGTTGCTGGCGAAACGAAAGGATTCTTTCATGCCAGCCAAAAACGCAACAATGGAAACACCATGCTCATAGAATTCACCCATGAGCTACTGGTGGGCGTGTTGGATGGAGATCGGCAGATCTATACGGCCATCACCCAGTCTCGTGATGATGATACCCTGACGCCTGAATGGCTGACC
>JAJFLF010000029.1 GCA_021772845.1 Mariprofundus sp. | reverse complement strand
CATGCCGGTGGTATTCTGGGTGGTATTTCCAATGGTGACAGTATTCGTGCCCGCATGATGCTCAAACCAACCTCTTCAATTCTGCAGTCACGTCCAACCATCGATATTCATGGTGATGAAGCAGAGATTATCACCAAAGGGCGACATGACCCCTGTGTAGGCATTCGTGCTGTACCGATTGCTGAAGCAATGCTGGCGCTGGTATTGGCTGATCATATGTTAAGACATCGTTCCAGCAAAATTTAAGGCGGTTAATAAATAGTTTTTAGAGAGTAAAGGTAGGGAAACAGCGTTTCCCTACCTTTTTTCTTACTATTTTTTCACTTCCAACCATGCATCGTTTAAACCGGTGCGAGATTTAAATATTTTTAACTGGCTAAGCGCTTCAGTTCTGTCGTGATGTACGCTGGCTCGCAGGCGATACCACACATGCTGATCAAGAGTGACAGGTACAATTGTTGTTTGAATATCAAGTTTTGTAAAACGTCCCTGTTCAGCTGCCGCTTCAATTTCTGAGTAATGTGAGGAGAGATAGATGGAGTAGATAGCCTCTGAAGCTTGTACTGACTTGCTTGCATCAGTTGCTTCACTTTGAAGCACTTCATTTCCAGCTACTACTATTTCGCTTCCTGCAGCAGCAATTGCACTGCTTTCAGCTGTTTCCGCTGCCGGGGCACTGCTTAGACTGATTCTGGTTTTCAGGTTTGAACCCATGGCATTATCATCTGTGTCAGTATCAGTTGTTGTTGAATTCGTGTTATCAGAGGTGTTACGTTTTTCTTCTTTGTTCGAGTTCTCTTTGGAGCCAGACTTATCCAGATCATCAATATCATTTTCGGAATCCGTTGTATCTTCAGATTCAAAATCATCTTCAGAGTCAAAATCATCCTCTTCCCAGTCATCGTCTTCATTCACAGCAGGTGCAGGAGGGTGACCATCATGAATCAGATAGTTGCGGTTCTGTCGCCACGCTTCACGCGTAAAAACATAGGGGTCGAGAGATAGCTCATCCCGCATAGTTGATGCTTCAAGTAGTTGTGCGCGTTTATCTACATAATTAAGTGCTGTGATCGGGATGGTTACATAGGGCGCGACCACAAGGCCTGCCCAAAACAGTGGGTTGGTGGCTGTTGAAGTGATAAAATCAGGCGTGTCACGAAAAGAGTTAGGGCCCAAAAGAGGGTAAACAACATAAGCACCCTGTGATACCCCCCAGGTCGCGAGTGTTTGACCAAAATCTTCGTCATGTCGTTCAAAGCCCATTGGCGTAGCAACATCAACCAGCCCGCCAATACCCAATATAGTATTGATGAGGAAGCGCATAAGATCCTCAACACCTTGACCACCTTTACCTTGTAAAAAATCATTGAGCACCGTGTTCATATAGGTGGCGTTGTCATAGAAATTAGTTACAGCTGTACGCATGGGTTTGGGAACTACGGTAGTATATCCCTGTGCCAGGGGTTTTAAGGTCACGCGGTCGATTGCATCGTTAACACTATCAGTTACCCGGTTAACTGGCTGGATTGGGTCGTGATGGTTCTGAGTCGTCGCACAGGCAGAGAGGTTTAGCGCCAAAATCAAGATTAAAATATGTGAAGAGTATCTCATGACTGCACACTAATCTTTTCTGTCTGAGATTTGTACTCTCAAATATCCCATGCTCAAGCTGAAGTTTGGGACTTCGATAGCCACTGACTTATTGCCAGATAAACTCTACCATTAGCCTCATGTTCTTATGCCTGACTCCATTGCGCCCAATTTCTTCTCTCTGCTTTGGAGCTCTCCTTGCTGAAATCCACTTCAAGCCTGATTTAAAGGTTTGTGACTGATATGTATTTAGAACACTTCGGGCTGAATGACTTACCCTTTACCATTGCCCCTAATCCACGTTATCTTTATTTGACGCATCAACATCAGGAGGCTTTGGCTCATCTCACTTATGGATTGGGTAGTGCCGGTGGTGTGATTTTGTTAACCGGTGAAGTGGGGACAGGTAAAACCACTATCAGTCGAAAGTTACTTGAAGATATTCCTGAGCATATTGATATCGCCTGGATTGTGAATCCGAGACTCTCCGTTGAAGAGTTGTTGGCTTCCATATGCGATGAGTTGTCGATCTTCTATCAGGCAGATAATAGCAGTATCAAAATGTTTACCGATCTTATCAATGCTTATTTGATCGAAGCACATGGACACGGACGCAATGTTGTTGTGATGATTGATGAAGCACAAAATCTGTCTCCCGATGTGTTAGAGCAATTGCGACTGCTGACCAATCTGGAGACCAGTGAACGTAAATTGTTACAAATCATCCTGCTTGGTCAACCTGAGCTCAAAGAGATGTTGGAACGAAGCGACTTGCGGCAGTTGGCTCAGCGCATTACAGCTCGCTATCATCTGCAGCCGCTGAGCAAAGAGGAAAGTAGTGAATATATCCGTCACAGGCTTGCAGTCGCGGGCTGTAACAGGCCTGTCTTCTCAAACAAGGCGATTCATCTTCTGTTTCATTTCAGTCACGGTACACCCCGTTTAATCAATCTATTATGTGATCGCGCGTTGCTTGGTGTTTATAGTCGTAATGAAACGATTGTTGGCCCTGAACATGTTCAGCAGGCCAGTAAAGAGGTGTTGGGAGATGATGTTGAAGTTCCAAAACGTCGATCCTTCATGCCGCTCATTATAGTGTTTTTCACGGTTGTTGGCATGGGCATGTTGTTGAATGGAGCCTGGCCCTGGTTAGTCGATAAATACAATGCACATCCGGTAGTCGCTACTGCAGCCATCACGAATCCTTTGATTTCAGATCAGCCGACTCCAGATCAACCAATTCCTGCTTCAGTAGCTATGGAAGAGCCTCAGCTGAGCGTTGAATCTGAAAATAGCAATCCTGTTTTGCCGTCTGATACTGCAAATGCTGCTGATGGAGAGAATCAGCCAACACTGTCACTTTTAGATATTAAACTAGCGCCAGAGCAGACTTCAGAATCTGATTTGGAAACCATGCAAGGTGATGCAAAACAGGCAGTTCCTGATGCAGAAGTGGTTAAGGAGCAAAGGGTAGATAACGGTGTTCCGGTGAGTCTGTTTCCGGACAATCTTTGGCAAGTCATCGAAGAAACAGGTACAAAAGCATTGGCATTTCAAACATTGGCTGAGTTATGGCATACCACAGTCACTGATGAGGGGGGCGAACTTTGCGATCAATTGTCTGATAAGAAGCTTTTATGTTTGCAGCAACGCACCAATGTCTGGTTATTGCGTGAACACAATCGACCGGCAATGTTTAAAGTTACGGGAAAAGATGGGCATGATCATTATGCTGTAATCCGTTCTATTGATGGGGATCAGGTGGTTGTTCAGCTTGATCAGCAGCATTGGGATATGCCGATTAGTGAGTTGGAGCAGCATTGGAAAGGACGGTTTACCCTGTTATGGGTCAAACCGCCGGGATATAGAGAAGGTATCCCGCAAGGTGACTCAGGGTCTATCGTGCAATGGCTTGCGATGCAGATGGATGCTCTTCAAGGTGAAATGATTCCAAAACAAGAATTTAAGACTATGAATGCAATGTTAATCGAGCGCCTTAAAAGCTTTCAACAATCAGAAGGTTTGCCAGCCGATGGCATTGTCGGACCACTGACCTTGATTCGAATCAATGAACGCATTGATCAAAGCCTGCCACGATTGACGCATGGGGAACTGTTTTAATGTCCTATATCCTTGATGCATTGAAAAAGTCAGAGGAGAAGCGGGGTACGCCGAATGTGCCCGTGGACAGACCTGTCTCTGCCCCGGCTAGTGAATATGGAAAACGTCGATTCAGTTTGTCTATCATGTTTATCGTGGCAGCACTGGTGGCTGGATGGTCCATCGCCCAATGGCAGGCTCCAGATGAAAAATATGTTCCTGATATTCAAACTGCTGCTCCAGCAGCGAACACTGTAGTGCCGTTAAAAACAGGAAAAATCGAACCAGAAAAAAACAAACCTGAAATGTTTGAACCGGAAGCCATTGAACCGGAAGTAATTGAGCCGGAGAATAATCAATTGGAAACGCCTTTCAGGCTGAAAAGCAGAAAACCTGAGCGTAGTTCCCCTGTCATTCATGTTGAAGAAAATCGCCCAGTGTTCAGAACTGTTACCCCGGATTCTCCTGTTGATGGGATCAATAGCATTTCACCGACAAACGATGTTGAGGATTTGACTCTATCGGGCAACAGAACGATTCAATCGCGGCATGAGCTGCCAATAGAAGTGCAACAATCTATTCCGGACATTAAAATCGAAGGTCATATTTATGATGTTGATCCGCTTGCGCGTATGGTCATTATCAATGGGAAAGTGCGCAAAGAGCATCAGAGCATCAGTTCTGGACTGTCAGTGCAGGAAGTTACCGCGGATGGCGTAATCCTTAATTATCAGGATACCATGTTTCATATGGGTGTGTTTGATTAATAAGTAGCAACAAGGAGATATAATGAAACGAACAGACTGGAAATTCATATTACTAGCAACTATTTTTGCATGGCCTGTCCCTCAGGCTTCTGCTGGTTGGATGGATCAGCTTGGAGGTGTGCTAAAAGATTCTGGTTTAAGTGAATCAACGACACCCACATCATCTGCTGTCGCTGCACTGTCTAACTCGGATATGATTGCCGGTTTAAAAGATGCATTGCGGGTAGGTTCGGAAAATGTTGTTGCTCAACTAAGTAAGGCCGATGGTTTTAATAACGATCCTGCCATTCATATTCCGCTGCCTGATAATCTAAAAGCTGTAAAATCAGCGCTCAATGCAGTTGGTATGGGATATATGATGGATGATCTGGAGCTGCGTTTAAACCGTGCCGCAGAAGCCGCGACCCCCAAAGCCAAACGTATTTTCGGTGATTCGATTAAGAGTATGAGTATCAATGATGCCAAGAACATTCTCGATGGCCCGAACGATGCTGCTACGCAATATTTCAGAGGAAAAATGTCCACTCCGCTATCCAAAGAGATGCGCCCGATAGTCAGCAGTGCTCTGAATCAATCAGGCGCGATTCAGGCTTATGATAATGTGATGGGGCAGTATCAGTCTCTACCTTTTGTACCTGATGTGAAAGCCAATCTTACCCAGCATGTGCTTGATCTCGGTCTGTCGGGTGTTTTCCATTATATGGCCGCAGAGGAAGCAGCTATCCGCAAGAATCCTGTTAAACGAACGACGGATATTTTGCAAAAAGTATTTAGTCGTTAGAACAGGATTGAATGCAAGCTGTTGTGCTGGTTGTTTGGCTTGTTTCCTGCTAGAACGTATTCATGAAATCATTTTCCCAATGGCGACCGCATCCCTGGCATGGCCTGGACGTTGGAGCTGAACCGCCTCGGCGGCTACAGGCATATATAGAAATTACTCCCTTTGATACGGTGAAGTTTGAAGTAGATAAAAAATCCGGTTATTTACGTGTGGATCGATCCATTCGTTCATCATCACAGCATCCCGCCCTGTATGGTTTTGTTCCGCGTACATTGTGTGCTGATCGTGTGTGCGCTCTCATGGATGGAGCAGAACGCGGTGATGGTGATCCATTGGATATTTGTGTCATTTCTGAGCGGCCTATTTCACGTATTGAAATTCTGGTGAATGCACGTGTGGTCGGTGGGCTACCGATGTGTGATCATGGTGAAGCAGATGATAAAATCATTGCTGTCATTGAGGATGATCCGCTGTGGTCAAAAGTTGAAGATATTTCAGAAATGCCTGAGGCTATTATTGATCGTATGATGCATTATTTTTTGACCTATAAGTTTTGTCCAGGAGAGGTTCAGAATGTCAGTATTGGTGAGCCCTATGGTTTTGAACATGCAACGAAGGTGATTGAGGCCTCAATGGCTGATTATAAAGATGCATATAGTATCCACCCAGAAAGGCGTAATTTACTGTAACAAGCACCTACAAACTACCACGCAGGGTGTTTTTTTTGAAGGTTATAACCAGAAAGAGGAAGCTAAAGCTTCCCCTTTCTTTATAAATACAGGTATTCATGTTTCGGTACCTGCATAAGTTCTGGAATAAGCGTTATTTTTTATAATTACCAACGACACAGTGCTTGGTATATGTCCCTGCTTCTTCAGCAGTCCATTTACCTTTATCTTTATCGCCCATACTATCACACCAGGCCTTTGTGCCGGGCTCAGCTGAACAGCCGGAAAAAGCTGCTAACAGAAGTAGTATAAAGCTCATGCTTAATAGTTTTTTCATTTCAAAGCTCCTTAACAGTAATCAATGTCTAAGTGTTGATTGGGTACTCTGACCTATTTTGAGCCGGCTGTGAATAGTGCCAGTATGGGCAGAAGATCGGATTGTTCTGTGTGACTGTCTATCTGAGAGATAGTCACTGTATGCACATATATATTGCCCATTTTATTCTTTTGATTAGACGATAAGCTTCCCGTTCTTCGGTTTGGACCGGGTTTCTTAGAGATGAATTGTTTGTGGAGATAGCATGAGAATTGAGTTGCGTATTGCTAAAGAGATTAACGCCAGAGAGCAGCAAGTAGTTGCTGCCATTGGGCTGTTGGACAGTGGTGCAACCGTGCCATTTGTTGCGCGTTATCGTAAAGAAGTTACTGGTGGTCTGGATGATACACAGCTGCGCCATATCGAAGAGCGTTTGCGTTATTTGCGTGATTTGGAGACGCGTTGCGGCTCGATTTTGAAATCCATCACCGAACAGGAAAAACTAACACCTGAACTAAAAAGAGGGATTCTGGCAGCTGAAACTATGGCACGCCTGGAAGATCTGTACCTGCCCTATAAACAGAAACGGCGCACCAAGGCCCAGATTGCCCGTGAAGCCGGTTTGGAAGCCCTGGCTATGGGGCTGTTGAATGATCCAAAACAGACTCCGAAAGCGGTGGCGTTTGCCTATGTTGATAATGAAAAAGGTATAGAAAATATCGATATGGCATTAGAAGGTGCGCGCGATATTTTAATAGAGTATTTTGCTGAAGATGCTGATCTGATTGGACGGCTGCGTGATTACCTTTATCAGCATGCCGTGATCACCAGTGCGGTAGTGAAGAGTAAAAAAGAAGAGGGAAGTAAATTCTCAGATTATTTTGATTACAATGAACAGTTAAAACGCATTCCATCACATCGGACGCTGGCGCTGTTTCGTGGTCAGAATGAAGGCATATTGCGCATAAAGCTTTTGGAAGGATCTGACGTTGAGCAAAATGCTCTGCCAGGCCATTGTGAAACTGCGATTGCCAATCGATTCAGAGTGAGCAAACGTGGCAGGGCTGCAGATCAATGGTTATTGGAGACAGTGAGCGCTGCCTGGAAACAGAAATTGAGTAAGCGTCTTGAAGCCGATCTGTTTGCCGAATTGGCGCACAAGGCAGAAGAGGAATCAGTTAAAGTATTTGCGAATAATTTAAGGGATCTGTTGTTAGCAGCACCTGCTGGTGCGCGGGCAACGATGGGGCTTGATCCGGGACTTAGAACCGGAGTGAAAGTGGCTGTGGTTGATCCAACCGGTAAAGTGCTGGATACCGCGACTATTTATCCGCATGCACCAGCCAAACGTTGGGAAGAGGCAATTGCTGCGCTGGCTGTATTGGCGAATAAACATCAGGTAGACCTTGTCTCAATCGGAAATGGTACAGGTTCTCGTGAAACAGAGACTTTAGTGAAAGAGCTGTGTGATCGTTTTCCTCAATTGCAATTAACCCAGGTGATGGTGTCTGAAGCTGGTGCTTCGGTCTATTCAGCATCGGCTCTGGCAGCCAAAGAGTTTCCTGATATGGATGTATCTCTGCGTGGTGCAGTTTCTATTGCACGTCGTTTGCAGGATCCATTGGCTGAGCTTGTCAAAATTGAGCCGAAATCGATTGGTGTGGGTCAGTATCAGCATGATATCAGTCAAAGTTTTCTGGCGCGTAGTCTTGATGCTGTGGTTGAGGATTGTGTGAATCATGTCGGTGTCGATATCAATACGGCATCTGCAGCACTGTTGTCTCATGTCGCAGGTTTGAGCCGTTCAATGGCAGAAAATATTGTATCCTTTCGTGATGAACAGGGCGCATTTAGAAACCGCCAACAGATTATTAAGGTGAAAGGTATTGGTGCCAAAAGTTTTGAGCAGGCAGCAGGTTTTTTGCGTATTATGCATGGTGATAATCCATTGGATGCATCTGCAGTGCATCCGGAAGCTTATCCTGTTGTTGAAGATATCGTGCAAAAAACCGGTAAACCGGTCAATGAAATGATGGGCAATGCAGCATTCCTGCAGCAGTTAAATGCAGCGGACTTTGCCAATGAAACCTGTGGTTCCATTACGGTGTCTGATATTTTACTGGAATTTGAGAAACCAGGGCGGGATCCGCGTCCGGAGTTTCGTACGGCCAAGTTTAGATCTGGTGTGAATGAAGTGCGTGATCTACGTGCTGGTATGATACTCGAAGGCGTAGTGACCAATGTGGCCAATTTCGGTGCATTTGTAGATGTTGGCGTGCATCAGGATGGTTTGGTGCATATCTCGGCACTGACCAATCTGTTTGTGGATGATCCGCACAAGGTGGTGAAAGCAGGGCAGGTGGTGCAGGTAAAAGTGTTGGAAGCGGATGTGAAACGTAAACGTATCTCT
>JAJFLF010000280.1 GCA_021772845.1 Mariprofundus sp. | reverse complement strand
GATAATGAGATCAATCAGGAGTTGGCACTTGAGCTCCTAATCAGTAATGGCATCACTGTCGAGGTAGCCAATAATGGACAAGAAGCACTGGATATTCTGGAGCGAGAGGAGTTTGACGGTGTGCTGATGGATTGTCAGATGCCGGTGATGGATGGTTATGAGGCGACGCGCAGACTCCGTTCTCAGGATCGCTTTAAGGAGCTTCCGATCATTGCGATGACTGCCAATGCGATGGTTGGAGATAAGGAGAAAGTTGTTAAGGCTGGTATGAACGATCACATTTCCAAGCCGATCAATGTCAACGATATGTTTCATACAATAAGTCAATGGGTAACACCATCGAGGCAGGTTTTTGAACTAGAGGAGAAAGTGGAAGAGGCTGAGGTTGTGGTACCTGATCTTGATGGTATCAACACGGTCGAGGGATTGGCGCGCACGGAAGGTAACGGCAAGCTGTATCTTAAACTTCTTCGCAAGCTGGCGACAAACCATGCCGATTTTTTGTCTGAGTTCAAGACTGCGGTAGATGCAGGTGACTGGGAGCTTGCAGAACGTCTGGCGCATACGCTGAAGGGTGTAGCAGGCAATATTGGTGCGGAAGCACTGCAAGAGCAGTGTAAAGAGCTTGAATTCCAGGCAAAAGAGAAGCATTCGGATGAGTCGCTGCGTGATGCTGCACGAGAGGAACTTGAGCGGGTACTAGCATCGCTTGCAAGCCTTGGTGAAAAAGATGAAGAATACTCTGAAATCTCTTTTGACTGCAATCTGATGCATAAGATTATGGATACACTTGAAGAGCAATTAAGCAATTACGATACAGGCATACAGGATACGATGGAATTGAACTACGATCGTCTTGCTTCGGGCCAACTTAAAGCAATGTCAAAACAGATGTTTAAGGCGGTGCAGGCGTATGACTTTGAGCAGGGGAAGAGTGTGTTGAAGGAGATGCGCGCCTATTGTGCCAGTGGGAAATGTCCGGGGAGTTGTAAGTAACTTACCAATTTGGTGCCAAAAATATTGAGTGTGACAGAAAGAATGATTGCATAAGTTAGATGGTAATATTGAAGAGGGATAGCGTTGTTCTTCAAAGAGTGAAAATAGCTATAGAAGCTATGTTATTGGAGGTGGATATTAAAAGATTATTAGGTATTTCTACTGCTTCTTCGATGCTAAGCGAATCCAGTCGGAACGTTTCTTTTTACATAGTTATTATTACTTCAATACTAACTATGTCCCTTGGAGCCATTGTGCTTGTGGGCTGGTATACTCATAACCCAAGCCTGATTCAGGTCAACCCCCTCTTTGTTCCCATGCAATACAACACTGCACTAGGATTCCTGTTGTCTGGTGCGGCCTTACTAACCCTTGTGTTTTCTCATCAGGTCGCGGCCACTGGCATTGGGGCTGGCGCTCTCATCATCGGAGGATTAACTCTGATTGAATACACCTTCGGGCTGGATTTATTCATCGATCAGATGTTCATGGAACACTACATCGAAGTGGAAACACCTTATCCCGGCCGTATGGCTGCTAATACTGCCATGTGCTTTATCCTTACGGGTTTAGCGCTGTTGTTCTCAAGTCTGGATAAATATGCTTTAAACCCGATATGGTCTTGTGCTTTAGGCGCCATCATCATCGCATTGAGTTCTGTTGCGATGACCGGTTATCTCACTGGCATTGAGACAGCTTATGGTTGGGGTCAATTGTCTCAAATGGCCATTCATACGTCTGTCGGATTCATTTTTCTAGGCGCTGGGCTGGTTGCTTTTACCTGGAATAAGAGCAAAAAGAGTAGTCTTGAGATGACAAATTTTCTTCCTACATTCGCTGGCATTGGCTGTTTAACGGTTACTGTTTCGCTATGGCAGGCCTTAGATGCTACTGAGCATCAGATACCAGCTCAGCTTGTATCAAAATCAACTATACATGCCGATGAGGGTATGCTGATCTTTGGCATATTATTTACAATTGTACTGGTGCTCGCTATCCGGTTTGCAGAAGCTGCCAAAAGGGAGTTGTATATTGCAGAGCAGGCCAGAAAAGAACTTCAAAGTAGCGAAGCGTATATCAAGTCTATCGTGGAAACTGCCGCTGACGGTATTCTGACGATTGATAAGCACAGTATCATTGAAGCCTTTAATCCTGCTGCTGAGAAGCTTTTTGGTTATCATGCGTATGAAATCATAGGCAATAAGGTGAACGTACTCATGCCTGAGCCTTATAGCGCCCACCATGATGGTTACATTGAAAATTATCTGGAATCAGGCGAAGCAAAGATAATCGGGATTGGATGCCGTGAAGTGATGGCTAGGCATAAGGATGGCAGCATCTTTCCGATTGAACTTTCAGTAGCTACAACTCATGCAGGTGATCGGCAGAAGTTTATCGGCATTGTGCATGATATTACTGCACGAAAAGAGGCTGATAAAAAGATATTACAAGCCAATAAGCGCTTTCATTTTCTGCTTTCAGCAACTACAGCGGTGATCTATACATCCAAGGTTTCTGGAAGCTTCGGAGCGACCTATATTAGTGACAGTGTTACTAAGGTAACCGGATATCAGCCACAGGAGTTTATTGAGACTTCAAGTTTTTGGATGAGCCACATTCATCCGGATGATCTGGATCAGGTCCGTGCTGAAATGAAAAAAATATATGTAGCTGGTGGCGGCTGTTATGAATATCGCTTCCAACACAAGTATGGTCATTACATCTGGGTCCAGGATGAGGTCGAACTTATCCATGATGAGGAAGGGAGCCCTCTTGAATTCATTGGATTCTGGGTAGATATCAGTGAGCGCAAGCTGACAGAAGAGAAAATGTTTCAGATGGCACACTTCGATCACCTCACCCGATTGCCAAACAGAGCGATGTTTATGGAACGCATGAAGCAATCGCTAGCCCATGCACGCCGAAACGAGACCGGCTTTTCTCTTCTGTTTCTTGATCTGGATGGTTTTAAGGCTTGTAATGACACCTTGGGGCATGAGATGGGTGACCATGTTCTCAAAGTTGTAGCAGATCGTCTTCTAAGCTGTGTACGTGAAGTAGATACAGTGGCTCGATTAGGG
>JAJFLF010000279.1 GCA_021772845.1 Mariprofundus sp. | reverse complement strand
CAACATGGTGTTTATATGGATATTTTTGGACTCGGTGTGTTGATTACCGGAGCCAGCGGTATTGGTAAAAGCGAAATTGGCCTGGAGCTGATTTCGCGCGGCCATCGTTTGATTGCAGATGATATGGTGGAATTTACCCACGAAAGTCAAAGTATCATCGTGGGACGCAGTCCGGAAGCCTTAAGGTATCATATGGAGATTCGTGGTTTGGGAATATTAAATATCCGGGACCTTTATGGCGCTGCAGCCATCACGGATACAAAACGGCTGAGGTTGGTGGTGGAGCTGGTACCCTGGGATCAGGTTAAACCGGAAGACCGGGTGCTGGGTGATGAAGGTGAAATAGATTTCATGGAAGTGAAGATCCCTCGTGTCCCTGTCCCTATTCGTTCAGGCCGTTCACTGGCTGTACTGGTCGAAGTAGCCACCCGAAATCAGTTATTGAAACAACGTGGTATTCATAGTGGGGAGGACTTTGTGCAAGCTCTGCAGGAACGCATCGAGCATGGGGCAACGTGAAAGCCGGGGTCTATCATGGCTGATACACTGTTGATCAGCGGACTATCCGGTGCAGGTAAAAGCACGGTGTTGCATGCCCTGGAAGATGCGGGGTTCTTTTGCACAGATAATTTACCGTTGGAAATGCTGCAGGATTGGATCCTGAGCATGCAAGGGCGAAATCAGCAGGCAGCGGTGTGTCTTGATACGCGCAGTGGTTTTAGTGCTCAGGCTATTAGGGCTGTGATTGATGATATGGCCGCGCCATCTGATTGGAGCTTTGTATTTGTTGAAGCGGATGATGCCATGTTGCAACGTCGCTTTTCTACTGTCAGGCGTCGTCACCCCTTTCCATCGAGTCAAGATTTGATGGAATCAATTCAATTGGAGCGTGAAAGTTTAAAACCGTTACGGGATATGGCTGATATCGTTCTTGATAGCAGTCATTTAACGCCATATGAGTTAGCTGAAAAAGTTGATTTCTTCTGTTTGAGGGAAGGCAAGTCAAGCAAGCAGAAGGTAAATGCAATGGCATGTACGGTAATGTCATTTAGCTATAAAAATGGTTTGCCAACGCATGCAGATATTGTGTTTGATATGCGTTTTTTACCCAACCCTCACTATCAAGCTGAGCTGGCAGCATCTACCGGTCGGGATCAGAACGTGATCGCATTTTTACAACAACATAAGGAAGTTGAGCAGGCTGAGCACTATATCCAGCAATGGCTTGCATTTGTCTGGCCTCAGTTGAAAAAAGAACGGAAACATTATTTCACGATTGCTTTTGGTTGCAGTGGTGGTCGTCATCGTTCGGTCTATATGACAGAGCAGATGGCATCATGGTTGCAATCCAGTGGTATGGTAGATCCTGCTATTCAGCATCGCGAACTTGGTATTGTACAATATGCCAAGGATAAAAAGAGCTCTGTTGGAGTAGTGGCGTGATTGGCATTGTATTGATTGGGCACTCTCGTATTGCCAGTGAGATGTTGATTGCCCTGCAGCATGTAGTGGGCGAAGAGCCACTCATTGCCAGTGTAGATGTGAGTGCAAGCTGTGATCCGGAGGCACTTGCCGATATTCTGAATAGACAAATTCAGGCCTGTGATGTTGGTCAGGGCGTACTGCTGCTGGCTGATATGTTTGGTGGTACGCCGTGCAATATAGCGATGGGCTGTTTGAAACCCGGGGCTGTAGAAGTCATTTCAGGCTTTAATTTACCGTTGCTGATCAAAGCGACTAGCTTGCGTCATCAAGAAAAGGATTTGAGGGTATTGGCTGAACAGGTGGTGAAGTCTGGTAGGCAATACATCCAAATGGCTCAACAGTTGAATCTTTCCCGCCCGGCCGAGAGTGGCGATGATTAAAGAATCCACTGCTGAGAAGACGATTAGTATTCAGAATAAACTCGGTCTACATGCTAGGGCATCGGCAAAACTGGCGTCTGAAGCAAGCCGGTTTAAATCAGATATCATGCTTATTAAGGATGATATAGAAGTGAACTGTAAAAGCATTATGGGCATCATGATGTTGGCCGCCTGCAAAGGGACATGCCTGAGACTGCGGGCAAGCGGTGATGATGCTGAAGCTGCACTTATAGCTATAACGGCGTTGGTGGAGTCTCACTTTGGAGAGGGTGGGTGAAAAAGAAGCGACCCAGTGGTGCACACCTGCCCATCCGTAGAGAAGGCAATGCTGTTGCCTCCAGTGCAGGCATTATTATTGGTCGTGTTCAAAAGCTATTGCATGGGCGTCAGCCCATTCCAGCACGGGATATAGCCAGAGAACATATCGAACTTGAGGTGGCGCGTTTACTGGCTGCAATTGATGCCGCCAAAGCTGATATTGATATTGAACGTGATCATCTGAACCAAACAGGTGTTAAAGATTCTCTGATGATACTTGATGTGCATCGTATGTTGATTATTGATCCAGATCTGTTGGAAAAATCTGTTTCACGCATTCACTCAGATTGCATTAATGCCGAATGGGCACTGCGTCAGGAGATGGATGTGATTCAAGCTATTCTTGAGCAGGTTGAAGACGAATACTTACGCAATCGTAAACATGATATTGAACATGCGGGCAGAAGAATTTTAGGGCATTTGATGTCTTCTGATAAAGAGCCGGCTGGACAGGGTGAGAGTCAAGATGTTTGGCCTGCCAGCGGCAGTGATAACGAGCAGATTATCTATGTGGGTGATGATTTTTCAGTCACAGACATTGTCAGCATGTGGCGTCATGGTGTTGCCGGAGTGATCACAGAACAGGGCGGTGCAGATGCACATAATATTATTGTCGCCCGTGGTGTTGGCCTGCCTACCCTGGTTGGGGCGGCAGGTATCCTCTCTGATATTGAAGATGGCGACAGCTTAATCTTGGATGCTGAGCAGGGCTCATGGGTGTTGAATCCATCAGCTTCTGAGCAAGCCGCGTATCTTAAGTTTATTGATGCGATTGCGGCCAGTAAAAAAAGGTTACAGGCTTTTGCATGTAAACCATCGTTGAGTGCTGATGGCCATATCTTAAAGCTGATGGCCAATATCGAGTTTCCTGAAGAGTTGGATGCGGCCGAAAGCATTGGTATTGACGGTGTGGGACTATATCGCAGTGAATTTCTGTTTATTAATGAAACGACGATGCCGGATGAAGAGAATCAATTTGCGCAATATGCCGCATTGGTGAATCGTATGAATGGCAAGCCACTTACGATGCGATTGCTGGATGTTGGTGGTGATCGCCCATGGTTGTATCGTGATTTTGCAGGGCATCAATATGGGGGGGTGAATCCCGCCATGGGATTGCGTGGGATTCGTCTGTTATTGTGTAACAAGGAGCTGATGAAAGTCCAGCTTTCCGCCATGCTAAGGGCGGCGGAGCTGGGGCCGGTACA
>JAJFLF010000278.1 GCA_021772845.1 Mariprofundus sp. | reverse complement strand
TCTTCATGCACAGGTGTTGCCAAGTGAGAAGCAGGTATTCGTCAATCTATTTGATACTCAGGAGAATAACAGCGAACATCCATGGGATCTGCTTTTATGGGGTAATTATGACTGGTATAAACACCCTTGGGCAGCATTTTTCGTATATCTGCCCGGTACGGTATGGTCCACCATCACAGCCAATCAAAGCTTGAAAAACTATACAGATGAACTGCTAAGGGCTGATATCAATTCTGATGCGTATGCCTCTCTGTTGGCGGAGTTTATCCGTCATGTCTATGAGCATAATTATATGGTTTTCCTGCCTACGCCAAATAATGTTTATGCAGTAAATAAAGAAGTTGTTTTTAACCCGGGTCGCTCAGCTTTTGTTAATCTGCGTGACCTGCAGGTAACAGATCAACATTGGTCATTGCGGGGTGATAAGGCATACCCTAAAGAGCGCCAGCGGCCTCTTCAGATCAATTATCAAAAAATTCAGGGGATACTATGAGTGCTAACGAAAAAAACTCGGATGTAGTCAGAAATGAACTGAATGATAAGCGTAAACAAGAGCGAACGCTGCCACGTCGTATCATTGGCCTTTTACTTGTCGCATCCATCTTGATGCTCGGTCAGAGCCTTTATAATCTGTCCAATCTGAATCAGGTGGAGCAATCTATTGTATCCATTCAAAAGACGGCAGACAGTCTGAATGAACTGGCTCGGGAAATTGTCGCACCGATCAGTGATATTCGCATGTTATCTATGGAGATGGTGCTGGCACCCAATCAATCATTGTTGGCCGAGGCCAAAGGCCAATTGAATCAGCGTATCAAAACAGTAGAAGTTCATTTGAAAGGTTGGCGTGAGAGTGCCGGGGATGATGTTGCAGAGCTCGATAATGCTGAATTCAGATCCATCGAATCCGCTTGGCAGAAGTACCGATTGGCGCAGTCCAAAACAAGCTCTTATTTAGAGCAGGGAATTCGTGTTGCTGCTTTTATTAGCGTGAGCCAGCAGGAGAAGAGTCATTACGAGACACTTCAGAAGTCATTAGGTGATTTTGGTTCTACCAAAACAAAAATCAGTAAGCAGGTTTATGAAACTGCAAAGGAAATATCAACATCAGCATATTACACACTGGTGATAACAGCGGTTGTTCAGATTCTAATTTTGATCGTTATTCTTCTACTCGTTTATCGCATGCTGAATACCTACATGCGTACTGTTCAGACTCATGAAATAAGACTTGGTGAGGCAATGCTGGCTGCAGAAGAGGCCACGCGCGCTAAATCGGATTTCCTTGCCAATATGTCGCATGAGATACGCACACCGATGAATGCGATTATCGGTATGTCACATCTGGCCTTGCAGACCGAACTCGATCGCAAACAACGTAATTACGTTGAAAAGGTTCACCGCTCCGGTGAGTCACTGCTTGGCATTATCAATGACATTCTCGATTTCTCCAAGATCGAAGCGGGTAAGCTGGATATTGAGCAGATCGATTTCCGACTGGAAGATGTGTTCGACAACCTTGCCAACCTTGTGGGATTGAAGGCCGAGGAGACTGGGCTTGAGTTGATGTTTGATCTGCCGTCAGACCTGCCAAAGGCTTTGATTGGTGATCCCCTGCGGTTGGGGCAGGTATTGCTCAATGTTGGTAACAATGCGGTGAAGTTCACCGAACATGGTGAGATTGTGGTTGCTGTTGAAGTGGTCGAACAGAGTAAAGAAAAGGCCAAGCTTCACTTCTCAGTGCGTGATACCGGTCTGGGTATGACCCCTGAGCAGCAGTCCAGGTTATTCCAGTCATTCTCGCAGGCTGACACCACCACCACCCGTAAGTATGGCGGTACAGGCCTTGGTCTGGCGATCTCCAAAACGCTCACCGAGCTGATGGGGGGTGAGATATGGGCGGAGAGTGAAGCTGGAGTGGGCAGTACATTTCACTTCACGGTAATTCTAGGCATACAGAAGGGTAAGAGCTCGAAGCGTCGCTCAACAGCAAGCGATCTTGGTTCGCTGCGTGTACTTATGGTCGATGACAACGCCTCATCGCGCGAAATCCTCAGCTCGATGATGGCCAGTTTCGGACTGCGCATCGATCAAGCGGGTTCAGGGGAAACGGCTCTGGCTCTGCTTGATCAGGCTGATGATTACGATCCCTACAAACTGGTGTTGATGGACTGGAAAATGCCGGGTATGGATGGCATTGAGGCTACGCGTGCTATTCAGACGGATGATAATCTGACTGAAATACCGACGGTGATCATGGTGACGGCTTTTGGTCGTGAAGAGGCACACCAGGCGTCAGAGGGTGTGAATATTCAGGGCTTCCTGACCAAACCGGTTACCCCATCATCTCTGCTAGATACCATTATGCGGGCGATGGGTCATGAGGTGGTCAGTGAGAGTCGCGCTGAAAACCGTCAGGATGAGGCAGCTCACGATATTGCTAAACTTCGCGGTGCCAAAGTGTTGCTGGTTGAGGATAACGAAATCAATCAGGAGCTGGCGCTGGAGCTGTTGGTTACCAATGGTATCACGGCCGAAGTGGCTAATGATGGGCAGGAAGCATTGGATATTCTCGATAGGGAGGAATTCGATGGTGTGTTGATGGATTGCCAGATGCCGGTGATGGATGGTTA
>JAJFLF010000277.1 GCA_021772845.1 Mariprofundus sp. | reverse complement strand
CATCGCTGCCAACATATTCGTGATGAAGCGGCACCATGGTATCTGTTGGCAGCGATGGCTGAAAAAGCAGGCGACAAGACGACTGCCCGTTCGCATTATTATAAAGCTACCAAGGTTGATGCTTTGAATGGTTTTGCCTGGTTGTATCTGGCGGAATTTAAATTTCGTCATCACAGTGGTGACCATGGTCTGAAAAATGCAGCCAGGGCAATGCGTTTGTTACCGGGTTGTGGCCCGTGTTGGCAATCATACGGTGATATACTTGAAGAGAGGAAAAAACATCAACAGGCCCTTGTTGCTTATCAGAAGAGTATTGCTATTCGGTCCACAGATAAAACCAGACAGCGCTTGATTGTGACGCTGCGCAGCTTGGGTGAAAATAGACGTGCTGATGCCATGCAGCGTATAATTGATATGAAAAAACCATAATCGCTCCTTGTTGCGTTCTGCAAAGAGTGCAAACCTTGGCCGATGCCAGATATCGGATTTCCTTATGTAGCCAAACCTGATGCGCGCGTGTTGATTCTCGGTTCAATGCCGGGGCGAAAATCACTGGCACTGCAGCAATATTATGGCCATGCTCAGAACAGTTTCTGGCCTATCATGGCTCAGCTCTTTGGTGTTTCTATTGAACTTGATTATGCCTCACGACTGACTTGTCTGTTGGAAAACCGGATCGCTTTGTGGGATGTGGCACATCAATGTGTCAGGCCGGGTAGTCTGGATCAGGCGATTGAAATGGATACAGTGGTGGCCAATGATTTCTCCCGCTTCTTTGCACATCACTCAGATGTGACAACGCTGTTTTTTAATGGCCGCAAAGCTGAACAGCTCTATCAGAAATTAATTCTCAAAGGGCGGCAGGCAAGATCTATACCATCACTAGAGATGCATCTCTTACCCTCCTCCAGTCCAGCCCATGCCAGCATGACACGCAGCCAGAAACTGGATATGTGGTCTATCATCAAAGAGCCCCTTGAATCACGATCATAAAGACCCTATCTATCCCATTCATAAATACGTTTAGATTAGTATCAAGGAGACCGCATGACAGCAACTGCAGCAAAAGAGACTCGTGCTTTTCAGACCGAGGTAAAACAGCTACTGGATCTGATGATTCACTCGCTCTATTCGAACAAAGAAATTTTTCTACGTGAATTGATCTCCAATGCATCCGATGCCGCGGATAAATTACGTTTTGAAGCGACCAAGGATGACGCTCTGAACGAAGGCGATTCAGATCTTCACGTCTATATCGATGTGGATAAAGAAGCGCGTACCATCACCATTCGTGATAACGGTATTGGCATGAGCCGCGAAGAAGTCGTGAACAATATCGGTACCATCGCACGTTCAGGTACCAAAGAATTTTTCGGGCAGCTGACCGGTGACCAGGAACAGGATGCCCATCTAATCGGCCAGTTCGGTGTCGGTTTCTACTCCTCATTCCTGATCGCTGATAAAGTGACTTTGACAACCCGTCGCGCTGGTCTGACCAAAGAGCACGGTGTGCATTGGGAATCTGCCGGTGACGGTGAATATGAACTGGATACAGTAGAAAAAGAGACACGTGGTACTGAAATCGTATTGCATCTGCGCGAAGAAGCCGATGAGTATCTTGATGATTGGCGTTTGAAATCCATCATCCATAAGTATGCGGATCATATCCCGTTCCCGATCCGTATGATGGGTACACCTGTTCCTGCTGCTGAAGGTGAAGAAGAGAAAGCTGCTGAAATTGAGACAGTGAATCAGGCATCAGCTTTGTGGACACGTCCAAAATCAGAACTGACTGACGAAGATTATAATAATTTCTATAAACATATCGGCCATGATTTTGAAGATCCAATGGCACGTTTGCATCAGAAGTTGGAAGGCAAATATGAATACAGCCTGCTACTTTATCTGCCAAAACGTGCACCGTTTGATCTATGGCAGGCAGAAGCCAAACATGGTGTGAAACTGTATGTGCGCCGTGTATTTATCATGGAAGCTTCCGAAGAGCTGTTGCCACGATATCTGCGTTTTGTACGCGGTGTGATGGATACCAATGATCTGCCACTGAACGTGTCGCGTGAAATTTTGCAGAAGAGCCCTGCTATGGATGCGATGAAGAAAGGCGCAACCAAACGTGTATTGAGCATGCTGGAAGATATGGTGAAAAACTCTCCGGCTGTTGAAGATGCTGACGCAGAAGTCACTGAAGCTGAGATTGTTGGTGAAGAGAAAGAAGAGAGCACTGTCGATTATGCCGATTTCTGGAGTCAGTTTGGTAACTGCCTGAAAGAGGGTATTATTGAAGACAGTGCAAACCGCGATCGCATTGCCAAGCTGCTGCGTTTCTCAACCACGTCATCCGATGATCAGACTGTATCCTTGAGCGAGTACATTGAACGCATGCAGGAAGGGCAGGATACTATCTACTTTATCACTGCTGAATCTCTGGCAGCGGCCAAACATAGCCCGCATCTGGAAGTGTTCCGTAAGAAGGGTATCGAAGTAGTGCTGTTGCACGATCGTATTGATGAGTGGTTAACCTCGCACCTGATTGATTTTGATGACAAAAAACTGCAATCGATTGCTAAGGGTGAACTTGATCTCTCTGCTATCGGCGAAAATGCTGAAGAAGATAAAAAAGAGCATGAAGAGAAAGCCAAAGCGGTTGAGCCTGCAGTTACCAAGATTAAAGAGTCTCTAGGCGAAAAGGTTAAAGATGTCCGTGTGACGGATCGTTTGACCGAATCTCCGGCTTGTCTGGTATCCGATCAATTTGATATGAGTTCAAACATGGAACGTATCCTTAAACAGGCAGGTCAGGATGTGCCGGATATGAAACCGATCTTGGAAATTAACCCGGATCATGAACTTATCCAGCGTCTGGCTAAAATGCGCTCTCAGGACAAAATCAATGATTATTCAAGCGTATTGTTTGATCAGGCTATGCTGGCTGAAGGCGCTTTGCCTGAAGATCCGGCCGGTTTTGTACGCAAAATCAACGCACTGCTGAAACAGTAAATCGTTAGAAGTCTAAATAATCAGCGGCCTCTTTATGGAAACATAAAGGGGCCGTTTTTTTTGTGCTTTCCAAGTGTTTCATGCGTCATCCCCGAATGTTTATGTCGGGGGTCCACTTTCAACATATGGATTTCCGATGAAACCTTCGGAAATGACGATGTCTTGAAAACTTTTATGCCTCGGATTTATGATTGATGTTGCGCAAAAATAGACAGAGCGGAATACCCAGCAGGGCAATACCAGCACAGATATAAAAGGCGGTGGTATATCCAAATGCACTGGCAATCAGACCACAGCCCATGATACCAATGGTGCTGCCAAGACCAAAACCTGCGGCAGAAAACAGTCCTTGCGCTGCGGCATGGCGTGAGTCCGGAGAGAGTCGTTTTACCCATGCAATAGCGGTCACATGAAATGCTGCAAAACTGGCTGCGTGCAGGAGTTGCAACAGGGTGAGTAGAACCGGATCAGTGGTGATGCCGATGCCTGCCCAGCGCAGCGATGCGAGTAGCAGACAGAGTGTGAACACCAGTGTAGGAGCGGCCCGCTGTAACTGTTTTGACCAGCGCCACATGAGAATGATTTCAGCGATAACACCAATAACCCAATAGATGCCGATCTGGGTGCCGGAATAACCCGCGTCAGCCAGATAGAGGCTAAAGAAGCCGTAATATGCACCATGCGATACCTGCATGATAAATGCGATGGCCAATAGGGCATAAAATGTTGTTGAGAACTTTGCCGGCTCTAATGTTTCTTGCGCTTCTGGTTTGAACATGCGGAAACCGATGGATGCAAATACCAGTATCAGCATCAACAGACCGAGTACGATGGGGAAGCTCTGAATGTAATCTCCTACCATCCATGCACCACCAGCCAGTGTGGTGATTACAAAACCAATCGACCCCCAGACACGCAGGCGGCCATAATCGGCAGCATTAGTCTCTGATACGGAAATCGATAGACCATCGGTGAGCGGCAGTACCGTAGCCCAGAAGATTCCGAACAGCAGCACGATGATGGCAAATATCACCACATGCTCTGAAAGCCCGAGCAGGAACGCAGTAAGTGCAGCCAGTGCCGATGCGATGATGATGAAGCGATGGGTGGTTGCTGCTGAGCGGCCATCAAGCATGTGCCCGATTAACGGTGGTGCGATAACTTTGGCCAGAGCAATCAAACCTGTCATCAGACCGATCACGGCGACATCAAAGCCTATATCATCCAGATAGAGCGGGAAGAAAGGCAGGATCAGCCCCATCGCTGCAAAGTAAGCAGCATAAAACAGCCTGATTTTGTTGAGTGATTGATGCGTTACCATGGTGTCGTGGAAGCTAGTGCGCCAGAGGTCGAATAGGAATCCATCGAATGCATGTACGTCGTGTTAAATGAGGTAGGGGCGGTTTGCCGCTGAACTTTATTTGTATGAACGGCTGCTTCCGGCCCAGGCTGTGTGAAAACTAAATTTCATTTTAAAAAACGGTGAAATATTGGTTTCACTTGGAATTATCCAACATAAAAATAGCAACCCACACCATTTTGAATGAAATATCTCCCATATTTGGCACATGATCC
>JAJFLF010000276.1 GCA_021772845.1 Mariprofundus sp. | reverse complement strand
TAAAGATGATTTCGATATTGCCAAGTTGCGTTACCACAAAATTGTGATCATGACCGATGCGGATGTGGATGGATCGCATATTTTAACCTTGCTGCTGACCTTCTTCTATCGTCAAATGCCTGAAGTGATTGAACGTGGTCATCTCTATATTGCACAACCACCACTCTACCGTGTTACACGTGGTAAAAAGGCACGTTATATTGCCAATGATGATGAGTTGTTCGAGTTCCTGCTTGAGCATGGCAGTGAATCTAAAGAATATTTTTCCAGTAAAAATGCTGAAGCTATGTCCGGGGAACGTTTGCAAACAACGGTGCGTAGTATTAATCGCTTGCAACGTTTACAACACCGTTTATCTCAGCGTATTGATCCTGTGGTACTAAAATTCCTGATTGAAAGTGGTAAGACTACAATCAAAATGATGCGTCACCGTGAGCTGTTGGAAGAACGTCTGGCTGCACTGGATGTGGTTTTTAATGATGCCACGCGTGAGGATGAAACATTAAGTTGGAAAGTAATGGATGATGTTGAAGATGGCAGTTGTTGGGTGCAGTTCCAGCGTCGCGACCATGGTCGTGTCATGATTTCCCGTTTGGATAAGGATCTGGTCGGCACTGCTGAATTTGCTGAGGCACAGAAACTATGTGAATCTATGCAGAACTTAGTTGAAGAGGGTGCTCAGCTAAATCATGGTGATAAAGTGTGGCCGATATCTCACTTTGATGATGTGGCTGCAACGATTGAATCAGAGGGCCGCAAAGGTTTGGCTATTCAGCGCTATAAAGGTTTGGGTGAAATGGATCCTGAACAATTGTGGGAAACTACGATGGACCCTAAAGTGCGCACATTTTTACAGGTAACACTGGAAGATGTGGTGAATGCAGATGAAGCATTTTCAACATTGATGGGTGATGCGGTTGAACCACGGCGTAAATTTATTCAGGACAACGCCCTGAAAGTACGCAATCTTGACGTATAAGTAGTAATAAAGGATTTCATTGTGACTGATAAGAAGAGTTTAAGTTATGCCGATTGCGGCGTAGATATCGATGCAGGAAATGCATTTGTTGGCAGAATAAAAAAAGCGGTCAATAGCACCATGCGCCCGGAAGTATTATCCGGTCTGGGTGGTTTTGGTGGCCTGTTCAAACCTGATTTTTCCGATATGGAAGAACCTGTACTGGTTTCCGGTACCGATGGTGTAGGTACCAAATTATTGCTTTTGCAGGAATATGATAAACCGCATGTTGCCGGCATTGATGCTGTTGCGATGTGTGTGAATGATCTGGCAGCACTCGGTGCAACACCGCTGTTTTTCCTCGATTACTTGGCGACCGGAAAACTGGCTGGTGAAACATTAGCCGGTGTGGTTGAAGGCATCGCAGATGCATGTAATACCTGTGAATGTTCGTTGGTTGGTGGTGAAACTGCTGAAATGCCGGGCATGTATGCACCTGGCCATTACGATATCGGTGGTTTCTGTGTTGGTGTGGTTGATAAACCAAAAATGGTAGATGGCAGTAAGATTGCAGTTGGTGACGTGATTATAGGCGTGGCATCCAATGGTCCGCATTCCAATGGTTTCTCGATGGTTCGCAAGCTGCTGGAGCTCGGTGAAGCTGATCTAGTTAATGATGTACTATCTGATGGTCGTAAGGCCGTAGAGGGCGTTCTATCTCCTACTCGTCTTTATGTACCTGCTGTGAATGCATTAATGAAAACAGATGCGGATATTCATGGTTTCTCCCATATCACAGGTGGCGGCATGTTCGATAATTTTGAACGTCTGTTAACCGATGATCTGGCTGTCACTATTGATGTGGGCTCCTGGCCTGTACCACCTGTGTTTGAATACTTGCTTGGTTTTGCCGATGTGGAACGTGACGAGCGATATCGTACCTTTAATATGGGTATCGGTTTTGCAGTTGTATTGCCAGAGAGTGAAGCAGAAAAAGTAGAAGCTTCACTGAAAGCATCTGGTGAAACCACCTATCGTATAGGTTCTGTGAATAAACGTGATGGTGAAGCTGTTACGTTGATCGGTTAACAGCGGATTGGTAAATAAATGAACAGAGGGTGCCTTTTGGTGCCCTCTTTTTTTGAACAGGAATAAAATGAATCGACAAAAATTAGAAGCAGCATCAGATCAGGGTATTATCAGCAAAGAGCAAGTTGAATCCTTGCTCTCGTTTTTTGCATCAAGTGAGCCTGTGCCTGAACACTCAGAAGATCAACTGAAGTTTGTACGCAGCTTTGGTGATATATTTATCACCCTGGGTATCGTGTTTGTCACTGTTGCATCTGCACAGATTCAAATGGCTGCAACATGGATGAATATAGTGCCTCTATTGATATTCATTGCGACGACTGAATGGTTAGTGCGTGGTCGCAGACTTGTATTACCGGGTATGGCACTACTTATCGCCACGCTATATTTTGCCAGCCAACTGCTTGAACTGTCGATTGCAGATTATGGTTTGTTGAATCTCATGTTGCTTACGTCGTTAGCTGGCCTGTTTTATTGGCGTTATAAAATTCCATTCACTATGCTACCTATCGCACTGGGTTGCATTGGCATGCTCAGTATTATCATCGATGTCGATCTGTTTAATGCGCAATACATGTTGACGCTATTTGGCCTGATTATCTTTTTCGTGGCGATGTGGTTTGATTCCCATGATGTTGATCGCAAAACACGTTATAGCGATGCGGCATTCTGGCTTCATCTGCTTGCAGCGCCGTTAATTGTGCACGGTGTGATGGTGAATCTGCTTGTATCGCAGGGTGATGTAGCATTGAAAAAGCTATTCATCATCGTGTTCTTTGTGGCTTTCTTTTTAGTGGCTTTGTATGTGGATCGGCGAGCACTGCTAGTCTCAAGCCTGTCGTATGCCATTTATGCAGTGATTGCGCTTTCGAAAACAAATGCATTCGATATTGAAAATCTAACGTTGATCATTTTTGCCGGATTTGGTGCATTTATTATATTCTTTGGCACCTATTGGTACAAAATTCGAAATGTTATTTTTTCCAACAGTGCAGCGTTCGTTGTATCACAATATGTGCCACGATTTGTAGAAAAATAGTGACAAAAAATCGTCTCCTTGCTTTCTGATGGTGATGATTAAGAGTTTGCGATGCAGCGGTTGGCTGTATTAAAGACGATGATGGGTGATTTATGAATTCCAAAAAAGCAGTCGCGGTGATGGCATCAGGTCGTGGCAGTAATCTGAAAATAATCCTTGAATCAGTAGCTGCAGGGGAATGTCCTGTAGATGTACGTCTGGTGATTTCTGACAAAGAGAATGCAGAAGCTCTTGAGATTGCCCGTGATGCGGGCGTAAGCCACGTCATCTATCT
>JAJFLF010000275.1 GCA_021772845.1 Mariprofundus sp. | reverse complement strand
GCATCACATCCTTACCATCCACCATAATCGGCGTATTGGAGCGGTTACGCAACGCGGTATGCAATACGGCACGCTGCTCGGTATTGTTGATCTTTTCTCCGTTGAGCAAACGCTCTCTCCAACCACAAACACCGCGAGCACGCGCCAAATCAAATAACATTTTTTTGGTATCTTCAGTCGTAATATTCTTGGAATAATCCACCAACATATCACCAAGTTGAATGGAATTATTATTAAATCGTTCTGTATCAGCAACAAACAGATCACGCATATGCACCTGTTTCATCTCTTCCGCATGTGCTGCTAATTTTTTCCACTCATCAAGTTGCGTTAAATCAGACACGAGCCCTCCCAGATTCCCTTTTGAATGCAACAGGATAACTGCACAGGCCAAAAAGACCAAGCAATCTGTCTCTATTCAACATATTGATAAAAGCTGTTTCTGGATTTCCTGATATGCATAAGAGTGTGCTAGCATCGCCACATTCAGGGGGGAATAATGCAAGGACTCAATATCGTTTTCATCGCGTCAGAGGCTTCACCATTGGCAAAAACCGGGGGACTGGCTGATGTCGCCGGCTCATTACCCCACGCACTGCAACATCTGGGCCATAAAGTCACCGTCATCATGCCATTTTATCGCCGACAAATTGCGGCATCAGGTATTGAAACTAAAGCCCTGAATAGAAGCATTGAAATGTGGGCTGATGGAGTACAACGCCACTGCCCATTGCATGAAGCTGTCGTTGATGGCTTATCATTTATCCTGATCGAACAGAATGATCTGTATGACCGCGAAGGTTTATACGGCCCTGCCGGCGGTGCTTACGATGATAATCTATTGCGCTACCTGTTGTTCAATCGCGTTGCTTTGGAAGCTGCCTCCCAACTCGGCGCTCCGGTTGATATCCTGCATTGCCACGACTGGCAGACCGGCATGATTCCACTGCTCTTGAAAACCCAGTACCAACATCACCCGGAAATCGCCAACGCAAAAACAGTCTACACCATTCACAATCTGGCTTATCAGGGGAATTTCCCGCCGCAGTGGATCCACAGACTAGGCATTCCAAGTCATCACTTTCACCCTGCTGATTTCGAATTTCATGACCAGATCAACTGCATGAAAGCAGGTATCGCATCGGCTCAGGCCATCACTACGGTTAGTCCTTCATACGCTGAAGAAATTTTAACACCTGAATATGGCTGTGAGTTGGAGGGGTTTCTACAGGATCACAGCTATAAACTATCCGGCATTGTAAATGGTCTGGATATCGACGATTGGAACCCCAGTACGGATGAAGCGATTGAAGCCCCTTTCGGTGCTCTGAAAGTCGCAGGTAAAAAGAGATGTAAAAAGGCTTTGCAAGAAGCATTTGGATTGGACGTATCAGAGAAGACACCCCTATTGGTATTGATTTCACGTCTGGCAGACCAGAAAGGTATCGATCTCTTACTCGCCAATGCAGAGCGCTGGATAGAGCGTGGTTATCAACTGGCCATCCTTGGCTCCGGTGACCCGCATAGTGAACATGCACTGCACCATCTGGCTGATGCAAACCCGACTCAAATGTATTTTTATCGCGGTTTTAATGAAACACTGGCACGCCAGATTTATGCTGGTGGTGATATCTTCCTGATGCCGTCACGTTTCGAGCCCTGTGGCCTCGGTCAATTGATGGCCATGCGCTACGGAACAGTACCCGTGGTACGCGCCACAGGTGGTCTGAAAGACACCGTCATTGATTATGCTGCTAACAAAACCAAAGCCACCGGCGTGCATTTCATTGATGCAACACCAGAAGCATTTGATGCTGCGCTTGAACAGGCTATTGCGCTTTATCGCAATCCAAACGTTTGGTCACGCATACGCAGCAATGCACTCAAACGCGATTCATCATGGGAATCTTCTGCGGGTGATTACGTAACGCTTTATCATCAACTATTAGAAACTGAATGAACAATGTTTTAGCCGCCGACATCGGCGGCACTAATCTCCGTTTAGCCATCATCGATCCACAAGGCCATATATTGGATGAATCGCGCATGCAGGCTGAATTAAGCCTGCATAGTGCTGAATCACACATTCAAGCAGAAGCACATATCATCACCACATTAAGTGACGGCATCGCTGCTTTTCTAGCCCAAAGTAGTTATTCAGCCAACAGCATTGGCATGGGCTTCCCCGGATTTTTTCATGGTGAAACTGGTGTGCTAGCAGCCTCGCCCAACCTGCCTCTACTGCACAATTTCCCTCTGGCTGAGTTATTAAGCAACAGCATAGAAAAGCCTGTAGCAGTACAAAATGATGCTCTGTGTGCTGCCATTGGTGAGCATCGATTTGGAGCAGGTAAAGGACAAAGCAGTCTACTGCACATTACCCTTGGTACAGGTGTGGGTGGCGGACTTATCCTCAACCATAAACCATACGGCGGTGAACACGGCATGGCGATGGAGTTTGGCCACTTATGTGTCGAACAATCTATCCAAAATAACAACGGCCGCCTGTGCGGCTGTGGTAATCACGATTGTCTTGAGACTTATGCATCGGCCAGTGCGGTTGTTCAACGCTATGCAGAGAAAACCGGTAAGGCGTCAAACGCCCGGGATATCTTTCAACTGGCCTGTGATGGTGATGCCATTGCCACATCTATCCTGACAGATGCCGGGGACTATCTCGGCAAAGCCATTGCTGAAAGCATTAAATTAATGGATATCTCAACCGTTACAATCAGCGGTGGTTTAAGTGGTGCATGGCCCATCATTCACCCTTCTTTGATGGAAACACTCGACGCCAACCTCATTCCACCACTGAAAGGAAAAGTTCACGTCTTACGTTCCACGTTGGCCGATAATGCAGGTCTACTCGGAGCTGCTGCCATCGCTTCAAACAGCTAACCCCCAACAGATCAGTGCGTTCATCCTACAATATCCCGGCTATCAGCATCCGCATCGAGCAGGAGATCAAACGCAGCCGTTTTATTGCCGACATTGGTCATGCTGAAAGCAAAGCTGATGCACTGGTATTTATCGAACAGATCAAAAATCGTGAACCCGATGCCCGCCACCACTGCTGGGCCTATATTGCAGGTCATCCGGTTGAATCGATTGAACGCGGCTGCTCTGATGCCGGAGAACCACAGGGCACTGCTGGCAAACCCATGCTGAATGTATTGCAGCACAAAAACATCGGTGAAATTGTTGTCGTTATCTCCAGATATTTCGGTGGCATCAAACTTGGTGCAGGTGGCCTGGTACGGGCCTACTCAAGCTCGGTTCAACAGGCCGTTGATGCCCTGCCACTCAGCCAGAGAGTCATCACAATCAAGGCTGTCGTGCACAGCCCATTTGCACTTGAGAGCAATATGCGTCATCTGCTCGAAACTGCTGGCATCACAATCAAAGAACACATCTATCTCAATGATGTACAGTTGCATATCGATGTAGAGCATGGAAAAGAGTCAGAACTGGAGAGTGCCATCCGGGAAAAAAGTGCAGGCAAAGCAGAACTCAAACTTATAAAAGTAGAATAAACAGACGCGTTTGAATGCATCACACGTACTATTTCTGATGAGATGAAAGCGAAAACTATCCAACGCATAAGCTATGCATAACACATAAAGTTCAATATACTGTCATATACGCTGGAGGTATGGCATGGAGCTAACCGCACATTATGATTTAATGCTAGTTTTTCTTTCAGTAGGCATTGCTATCATTTGCTCATTTATTGCCCTAGAAACAATCCCGCGCATCACTACTGCACCAGACAAGCAGCATGCCATCCTGTGGTCCATCGCTTTCGGCACAGGGTTGGGAATGGGCATATGGGCCATGCATTTTATTGCCATGCAAGCTTGGCAACTACCCATCGCAGTACAATATGATCTCAACATAACACTCGTGTCTCTGCTACTGGCCATTGCAGTGAGCACACTTGCCATTGTACCCCTCTACCACCATGAAAGATTATCACTAAGACGTCTCTCCTTGATGAGCCTGATCATGGGCTCCGGCATTGCCGGCATGCATTATTCAGGCATGGCTGCCATGCAGATGAATGCAGTCATGAACTACAATACTGCGATCGTCGTTACATCCATCACCATTGCTATCCTGGTATCCGGCACTGCACTCTGGATTGCCCATCAATTGCGGCAAACACGTATTTTTGGCCAGATAGGCATCAAAACGCTGGCAGCAATCACTATGGGCCTGGCTGTCTCATCCATGCATTACGTGGCCATGCTTGGCGTCCAGGTTATAAGTAGCCAACGCATTGAAGAGATTCAAAGTAGTATTTCTGCCGATGTCATGGCTGCTTTCATCACCCTGTTAGCTTTGCTCATTCAGACAGGTATTATTATTGCAGCCCTGCTGGATGAGTCGAATGCCAATGCCAGACGCGCTGCAACCAACATGAAACATCGTGCAGATATCAATATCGCCCTATCCAATATTTTAACCACTGCGATAAAACACGACACTCTAGCGACCACACTGGAAAAAGTTCTAAATAGAATCCTGGCCATTGAGTGGCTTAGCTTTCAGCAACAGGGCTCTATTTTCCTGGCAAATGAAAACGATAAAACCCTAACCATGATCGCCCATCACAATCTGGGCTCGGATCTACTGAACACCTGCAGCCAACTGCAATATGGAGAATGCCTCTGTGGCAAAGCAGCTGAAATGAGAGAAATCATCTTCCGCAACTGCCTTGATGAAGATCATCACCATCGTTTTGAAAACATGACTGAACATGGCCACTACTGTGTACCGATTCTACATGGAGAGAACCTGCTTGGTGTGCTTAATCTCTATGTACAACCCGGTTACATAGCAACAGATGAAGAAGCTCAGTTCCTTAGCGCCGCTGCTGATGCAATCGCCAGTATTATTCTGTCGCGGCGCATTGAACAACATAACCATATGATTTCAGCAGCCATAGATCAGGCTGGTGATGTTGTCATGATCACCAACAATCATGGTGATATACAGTATGTAAACCGAGCCTTTACCAAAGCCACCGGCTACAGTCAGGATGAAGCCATTGGCCAACAGCCTTCGATACTAAAAAGCGGCAATCAAACAACTAATTTCTACCGTGATATGTGGAATACGATTCTTGACGGCAAGGTATGGCAAGGGGAAGTCGTCGAGCGAAGAAAAGATGCAAGCTATTACCCGGCCATGTTAACGATTTCACCCATACGCATCGACAGTGCAAGCATTACCCATTTTGTGGCCACACATGAAGATCTGAGCGAACACAAAAAACTGGAAGAGCAATTCCGCCAGTCTCAAAAAATGGAAGCATTGGGCACGCTGGTCGGTGGCATTGCCCATGAATTCAACAATATGTTGGCCGGAATGATGGGAAATCTATTTCTCGCCAAACGCAAAAGCACACATCAACCCGAAGTCACTCAAAAGTTGGAACGCATGGAAAAAGTAGGTTTTCAGGCTGCCGAGATGATCAAGCAGATGTTGATATTTGCCCGCAGTGAAACCGTTGAAATGAATCACCTTGCGCTTGCTGCATTTTTGACAGAAACCATACATCTGCATCATTTGGCCATACCGGAAAACATCCACTTCGAAAAACAGCTGTGCAAAGATGAGATCTGTATTAAAGCCAACCCCACTCAACTACAGCAGGTAATTCTCAATCTGTTTAGTAATGCTTCCGATGCAGTAATCGAAATCGCCAACCCCATGATCACTATTACCCTTGAAAAACTCACTGCCGCACCTGAGTCAATGCCAGGAAAAACAGATGCCTGTGCCCACATTTGCGTAGAAGATAACGGGCACGGCATAACAAAAGAGCAGCTTGCGCATATTTTTGACCCCTTCTATACCACCAAGGATCCTGGCAAAGGAACCGGACTGGGTTTAGCCATGTGCGCTTCGATTATCCAGGCTCATCTTGGTTTCATGCATGCAGAAAGCAACCCGGAGATCGGCACTCTATTTCATATTTATCT
>JAJFLF010000274.1 GCA_021772845.1 Mariprofundus sp. | reverse complement strand
GGGCTGGCCATGGTCTATGGTGCTGTGCAGAATCATAAAGGAATCATTGATGTGCAGAGTGTGCCGGGAGAGGGCACACGTTTTTCTATCTATCTGCCTCTGCATAAAGCAAGAGTTGAAAAAACTGCAAGTCAGGATGATGCGGAAGTAGATGGTCAGGGGCTGACGGTGCTGCTTGTTGATGATGAAGAGGGATTGAGGAAGGTGCTGACAGATGTGCTCAGACACAACGGCTTTAGCATATTACAGGCATCAGATGGCGACCACGCTGTGGAGATGTTTGAAAAACATGAAGAAAAGATCGACCTTATATTGATGGATGTGGTGATGCCAAACAAAGGTGGTGTGGTGGCCGCCCGGGAAATCAGGGAAATAAATGCGGAGGTGCCGATTATTTTCCAAACCGGATATGGTGAACAGACGCAACTGCAAGCGGCAGCGTCAATCAGCAACAGTGATTCACTGCAAAAGCCTGTTCAAATGCCGGTTCTAATGAGATTAATTCTGCGTAAAATTGGTGGAAGAAGTTGATTTATTTGAAAAGGTAGATTCTCGCTTCACCTTAACAGTCATACACTAAACTATTTAGTCCTTAGAACGCTCAGTAATTTCAATCAGATGATAACCGAACTGTGTTTTGATCGGGCCGTGCACTTTATGTAACTCATCGGTGAAAACGACATCATTGAACTCTTTCACCATCTGGCGCTCTCTGAATGTACCCAGATCACCACCTTTTTTACCCGATGGGCAAGACGAGTGCTCTTCTGCGAGTTTGGCGAAATCAGCACCAGCCTCTATCTCTGCTTTCAGTGCTTCACACTGCGCCTCATCTGCTACCAGGATATGTCGTGCTGCTGCCGTTGCTTTCTTTTTGCGTCCCCACATATGGAACTCCTTTTATACTATTAATTGTATGGCTTCGTTTTTTTGTTGGGATTAATCGGATAGGCCGCAATGGCGTAAAAGTGCATCTACTGATGGTTTGCGGCCACGGAAGGCTACAAATGCATCCATGATTTCGCGACTGCCACCAATAGATAACAGTTCGTTGCGCAGGCGAGCAGCGGTATCGGCGTTCAAGACACCTTCCTCTTCAAAGGTGGCGTAGACATCGGCCGAGAGTACTTCAGCCCATTTGTAGGAGTAATAACCTGCTGCATAACCGCCTGCAAAGATATGCGAGAAGCTGTTCTGAAAACGGTTAAACGCAGGTGGTGAGAAGACGGAGACTTCATCACGTACCTGATCCAGAAGGCCTTGCACCGACTGATCACCATCCGCATCAAATTGGCTGTGAACTAGCACATCAAACAGAGCGAATTCGATCTGGCGCAACATGATTATGGCCGACTGGAAGTTCTTGGCGGCCAGCATTTTATCAAACAGCGTATCAGGCAGTGTTTCACCCGTCTCGAAATGTTTGGCGAATAGATCTATCACCTGGCGTTCCCAGCAGAAGTTTTCCATAAACTGACTTGGCAGCTCTACCGCATCCCACGGCACACCGCGTATACCGGATACTCCCAGCTCAGAGACGGTGGTCAGCATATGATGCAGACCATGGCCGAATTCGTGGAACAGGGTGGTTACCTCATCATGGGTCCATAGAGCCGGTTTGTCGCCAACAGGAGCATCGAAGTTGCAGACGAGATATGCCACCGGCAATTGCAGGCTGTCATCAGGGCGCTTCCAACGCACGATGCACTCATCCATCCAGGCGCCACCGCGTTTGTGCGCACGTGCGTAGGGATCGAGATAGAAGGCAGAAATCTGCGTACTGTTGGTATCAAATACTTCAAAGTAGCGAGCGCTCTCATGCCAGATGGGTGCATCATCACGTTCACGAATAGCGATACCGTAAAGCTTCTCCACCAGTCCGAACATACCGTTGATTACATTCTGCTCAGGGAAGTAAGGTTTCAGCTCTTCCTGGGAGATGGCGTAGGTTTTTAGACGCAGTTTTTCGGATGCAAAAGCGATGTCCCAGGCCTGAAGTTCATCAATGCTCAGCTCTGTATCAGCAAAAAGCTGCAATTCGGCAAACTCTTTTTGTGCAATCGACTTGCTCTTATCAGCCAGCTCGCGCAAAAATCCTGTCACTTCATCCACATCTGATGCCATCTTGCTGGCCAGAGACGATTCAGCGTAATGCTCAAAACCAAGCAGCAGTGCAGCCTCATTTCGCAGCGCCAGTGTTTCATTGATCAGAGGACCGTTATCCAGCTCACCTGATGAAGCGCGGGTGACATACTCACGATACATCGTCTCGCGCAGGTTTCGGTTTTCAGCAAACTGCATGAACGGGATGTAGGAGGGGGCATCGAGGGTAATCAACCAGCCGCCATCTTTACCTGATTCTTTGAGCTTCTCTGACTGGGTGGCGCGCTGTGCCGCAGAGGCCAGTACCGATTCAGGCAGGCCTGCAACATCGGCTTGATCTGTCAGGTGCAGTTCAAAAGCGCGGGTGGCATCCATCACGTGCTGACTGAAATCTGTAGCCAACTCCGATAAACGCATTTGAATCTCAGTAAAACGGGTCTTATCGTCACCTACAAGCTCGGCACCGGAAAGTTTAAAATCGCGCAACGCGTGATTGACCACTTGCCTCCGTTCTTCGGATAGGAATGCGAAATCATCACGCTCAGAAACCTTGCGAATAGCAGCGTAGAGCTCTTCATTCTGGCCTAGCTCGCTTCCCCATTCCGTCATCTTCGCCACACCTTGCTGATAGATCGGGCGTAACTCATCGGAATCACAGACTGCATTGAGATGCCCAACCGGCCCCCAAATGCGCCCAAGCCTCTCTTCGATTACTTCGAGCGGCAGCATCAGCGAATCCCAATCAGGATCATCAATCTGTGTCAGCTGAGCCACAATCTTACGCGCTTGCGTAAGCTCCGCATCAATCGCCGGCAATACATGCTCAGGCTTGATCTGATCAAATAGTGGCAGTTCTGCGCTGATTCCTTTCAGGATCGGGTTTGAGTTTAGCTCTACAGTGGATGAATTCATGGGCGCTACGATAAGACCCACGGAGGTTGACGCAAGAGTTAAGGTATAAGCTTAGACTAGGAAGATGGTGATGCTTCTTGCCGAGGTGAACGGAGCTGGGACTGAATTTCTGTCACACGCTCTCGGGTGAGCGGGTAGAACCACATGGATGCAACTGCCAGGCTTAAAAAGATTACTGGAATGAGCAGGTATGCCGTGCGCACTTTCAGCAGAGTATCATCCGAGAGCATGGTTTCTTGACCGACTACACCGGCCCAGGCTAGTAGGGCGCCACTTCCCAGGGCTACAATGCCGATGGCTGTTTTGTAGACCAGGGCGAATACGGCGCTGTATAGCCCTTCACGGCGGTGGCCGGTGATTAATTCATCCTCATCACAGATATCTGCTGCAAATGAGCCGTTGACTGCCCAGCAGGCGCAGAGGCCCCAGGCTGCTACGACGACTGGGATAATCTGTAACCATGGATTGGATGGGGTGAATAGCCACCAACTTGAGGCGTAACCGATAATGGAGATGGTTAGGCCGGTGAATAAAATCACCTTTTTATCGACACGTTCACTGGCCCATGAGATCAGTGGCATAGCGAGGAACTGGCCGGTGACTTGAATGATGGTCATCACTCCACCGATTTGTGCGGCCAGCATTTTGTCACCTTCACAGACATAATAGATGCCGATATAGGTCATGAATGGCAGAGCAAAGAAGAGGCCCATAAATACTGCGAATACTGAGCCCATCAGCATGCGAAAGCTTTTATTCGCTGCTGTGAGTTTAATGGCTTTGAAGAGATTCAGATGCTCTTTTTTCTTTTGTTCACTATCGGCGAAACGTTCACGGCACAGGATCGATGGCAGGATGGTTGAAATGAGCACAAGCAGGCCAATGCCCAGACCGACCAAGCGAACGCCGAGTACTTCATCACCACCTAACCATTCCCCAGCCATTTGTGACCAGAGATAGAGATAACCGACCAGCAGGCTGGCACAGAATGAGGCGACCAGGCGGTAGATCTGCAGATTAGTGCGTTCTGCATAATCATCGGTCAGTTCAATACCTAGGCCTGAAAAGGGAATCACGAAGATGCTAAAACTGAAATAGAAGAAGAGGCAGACCAGCGCAAACGCGACAAACATCACCAGAGAGGAGTGGGAGGTGATGCCGAACTGGTGCAGAAATGGAGAATCCAATAGATCATCGGTAGGTAGAATGCGCAGTGTTGTGCTGCTTGCAGTGAAGCTGGGTGGCGCATTGATGGTGATGCTCTGTGCTATCTGCCAATTCTCCGGTGTGAATGTCAGCTCTCTGGGTTCAATGGTGATATCAAGCGATGCTTCACCATTTTTCACTTGCTCAATAGTGAATAGGGTGGCGCTTTCTGGTGCGCGCGTGAGTTTAATTTCGAAACTGGAGGATGTGGCCGCTGGTGATAGGCGGATATCTTTAGTGCTGATCGTGTACCATGAGAGGCTGTCGTGTAGGGCGGCGGGTTGTTGTTTTTGTGCCACGCTTTCAGTTTGAACATGCACCGTGACCAGTTTTGGCAGCTGCGGCATCAGTGCTGGCAGAAACCAGACGGCACAGAAAAAGAGTGTCATCAAAATAGAGCCGACAAACATCCAGGGTCTGCGTCGGCCCCAACGTGAACGGGTATTATCCGTCAGGTTACCGATAAGCGGATCAACAATGGCATCGATGATGCGCGATAGCGCCATGGCAAGGCCAATAGCCAGGGTGCTGAAACCGAGTGCTACATTAAAGATCGGAAATACCAGCGATAGAATGGCTGAGTTAGCAATGTTCTCACCGAATCCACCCACACCCCAGGCAAGCTTTGTACGTACCGGCAGCTTTCCTGCTGCCTGTGTCTTGCCTGCTTGCTGAGGGCTATCGGACAAGGGTTAATTGCCCGCTTTGAGGTGGTCGATCACAGCTTGTACGGTGGTGAAACACAAACCTGTGACGGTATCGGCACAGCCGTAATAGATGGCGATGCGGCCGGATGGTGCATCGGTCAAAGCTGCACACGGGAAGGTGACATTGGGTACATCACCGACACACTCATACTGCTCCCACGGTGCAATGAGAAAGTTTTTGGAGCGATGTAGTACTTTCCACGGTTCATCGAGATCAAGCAGGGCGGCACCAAAGCTGTAAACAAATCCGTTACAGGAGGTGAGTACGCCGTGATAGATCATTAGCCAGCCTTCGCTGGTCTCAATCGGAATCGGACCAGCACCAATCTTGGTCGACTGCCAGCCATCAGATGTGCCCATCACATGACGGTGACAGCCCCAGTGTTCCATGTCCGGACTTTGGCTGAGGAAAATATCGCCGAATGGGGTGTGGCCGTTGTCACTGGGCCGAGAGAGCATCATGTATTTATCATTGATCTTGCGCGGGAATAGAACGCCGTTGCGGTTGAAGATTAGAAATGCATTTTCGAGTTGGTGAAACTCTTTGAAATCCCTGGTCCAGGCCACACCGATGGTCGGACCGTGATAACCATTGCACCACGTAATATAATAACGGTCTTCAATCCACACCACGCGCGGGTCATAAGCATACTCCCAGCGGGTAACTTCGGGATCATTGTTGATGAACTGAATACGTTCAGGTTTGATATCCCAGTTGATGCCATCATCACTGAAGCCGACATGAATCTGCATTTCGCGGGCAGTAGAGTCACAGCGAAATACACCGGCGAATTTGCCGTTAAAGGCAACCGCGGCACTGTTAAATGTGCTATTGGCGCCGGGGAACGGGTTACGCGGAATGATCGGGTTTTGATCATATCGCCAGACTACCTCGTTAGAGTCCTGCGGTTTGTCCTGCCACGGGATGTTGGGCAGTGCGTCCCCGATGATGTGTACGTTGGCCATGATTGTTCCCTTGTCTTTGTAATGGATTGTTCAGCCTGTAAAGCGATCGATTCACCGCATTGAAAGCAGAGCTGATTAGAGCGCGATCACAAGCAACTGTACAGAGCTAAATGCACAGGAGAAGAGCTTTAAAAAAGCTACTGTTTAATTATCTGCTTAGGGAGGTTCATCGCGTCATACCCGAATGGCTCTGTCGGGTATCCATTTAAACGATGGATCCCCGATAAAATCTTCGGGAATGACAAGCTTTTTTAATGCGATCAGTCTGAGTACATATAGAGCTTGCTGGTCGTTAATGTCAGAGATCAAGTGTCAGGCTACCCGGATACTCAAGTGTTTCTTTGACTGCCACGAGAAAGCGTACGGCATCGGCACCATCAATCAGGCGATGATCGTAGGAGAGAGCCAGATACATCATGGGGCGGATGACAATCGTATCATCTTCTACCACAGCTCGTTTTTGAATCGTATGCATGCCGAGAATGCCACTCTGTGGTGGATTCAGGATAGGGGTGGAGAGCATGGAGCCAAACACACCACCATTGGTGATGGAGAATGTGCCGCCCTTCAGATCATCAGGTACGAGCCCACCATCGCGTGCTTTGATGGCCAGATCACTGATACCTTTCTCAATCTGGGCCAGATTCATCAGATGTGCGTCCCTTAATGCTGGCACGACCAGACCTTTTTCAGTGCTGACAGCAATGCCGACATCAAGATAGTTATGGTAGACGATATCATCAGCCTCGATGTAGGCGTTCAGGGCAGGATGTTTTGATATCGCTTGAGATACAGCGCGCACAAAGAAGGACATGAATCCCAGTTTTACACCATGTTTGTCCAGAAAGGCTTTACCATAACGGCTGCGAAGATCCATGACGGGCTGCAGATTTACTTCGTTGAAGGTGGTGAGCATGGCGGCCGTGTTCTGGGCGCTTTTAAGACGTTCTGCGATACGTTTGCGCAGACGGCTCATCGGAACGCGCTCTTCGCGGCGTTCGCTGCTGCCTGTTTCGATGACAGGTGATTGGTTCTGCATCTGGACTGTTTCTGTTTGCTCAACAGGGCTTTCGGTTTGACTGGTTTCAATCACGCTTGGAGTTTCGGTCGTGGTTTCGGCGGCCACTGTTTTTTCAGTCACCACGCTGCTATCAATCAGTCCGATCACTTCTCCGGGTT
Source organism: Mariprofundus sp. (assembly GCA_021772845.1). Classification (GTDB taxonomy): domain Bacteria; phylum Pseudomonadota; class Zetaproteobacteria; order Mariprofundales; family Mariprofundaceae; genus Mariprofundus. Next base: position 3,702 of record JAJFLF010000274.1, on the reverse strand, counting down.
CAACAAGATCATCGATCTGCTTGGAGATGCTTTTGAGGACACCGGCATCCAGAGCAGTGATTTCCATGGTGATTTTATCGCTCTCAATTTCAGCCAGTACATCATCAACCGCGACTGCGTCGCCCTCTTTTTTGAGCCAGGATATAAGGGTGGCCTCAGATTCGGACTCTCCCAAACTGGGGACCTTAATTTCGATATCCATGCTTAATCTCCTTGTTATCCTATGCCTGTGGCCGGTCAGATCTTTCTGACAGCGCACTATTAAGCAGTTTTGCGAGTTCCTGTTTGTGCCTGGTAATGGAACCTACAGCTGGTGCGGCAGATTCAGGCCGGGTGATACCGTATATTTTTTGTGTTTTGAGAAGAACCCGGCGAATAGAACTGTTGAGCAATAACCATGCGCCCTGGTTTTCCGGTTCTTCCTGTACCCAGTAAACTTCCTTGGTTGCTTTGTAATGTTCCAGTTGCTGGCGCAGTTGTTCATCGGGGAACGGATAGAGGCGTTCGAGTCGAATGATAGCGATATCATTGATGCTACGCTTTGTGCGTTCAGCCAACAGATCATAATAGACTTTACCTGAGCAGATAATCAAACGGCGTACGTTAGCTGGCGTGATCTGTTGTTCGGACTCTGGCAATACCGGTTTGAACTGACCGGAAGTGAAATCTTCGAGGGCAGAGTATGAAGCTTTGTTTCTCAACATGCTCTTGGGTGCCATCATGATTAATGGTTTGCGAACCCGGCTCAATAACTGCCTTCTGAACAGATGAAACAGCTGCGCCGGTGTAGTCGGGTAGACCACTTGCATATTGTCTTCGGCACACAGTTGCAGGTAACGCTCAAGTCTGGCTGAGGAGTGTTCTGCACCTTGCCCTTCATAACCGTGCGGTAACCACAACACCAGACCTGACATGCGGCTCCACTTGGTTTCACCGGCTGCAATAAACTGATCAATCACAACCTGCGCAACATTGGCAAAATCACCATACTGCGCCTCCCAGATTACCAGTGCTCTCGGTTCAGCGATTGAATATCCATATTCATAACCCAGTACGGCCATCTCTGATAACATCGAATCGACAACAAGGAAGTGGGATAGTGGTCCATTTTCTGTTTCGCGCAGCGGCACAAACGCTTTGCCGGTAATTTGATCGTAGACCACGGCATGGCGATGGAAGAAGGTGCCACGCCCGGAATCTTCGCCGGAGAGGCGTACCCAGTGGCCCTCATTGACCAGTGTGGCGTAGGCCATCGCTTCCCCGCAACCCCAATCAACGGCCTGTTTGCCATCCATCATCTGAATGCGGCCATCAAATATTTTTTCAACCTTGGCATGTAGAGAAAATTCAGCCGGCAGACGGTGTACCTTGCGCACCAGATTTTTGAGTAAAGCGCCATCAATTGCGGTATCCGGTTCATCCGCCCGACCTGAAATGAAACCCTCCCAGCGTCCTTGCAAGCTATTTACAGGGCTAGGGGCGGGGCGCTCTTTATTGCGGCTGCGACGTACTTTATCAAGGCAGTCGCGGTAGGTGGAGACCATACTGCTGTAATCAGATTCACTGAAGATGCCGTCTTCAATGAGGCGGTTACGGTATAACATGCCAACAGTCGGATGGCTGGCAATACGGCGATACATCAGAGGTTGGGTGACTTCCGGTGCATCGGATTCATTGTGACCATGACGACGGTAACAGACGAGATCCAGTACGATATCCTCATGAAAGGTGTTGCGGTATTCGACTGCGATTTCGGTAGCCAGACAGCAGGCTTCAGGATCATCACCATTCACGTGCAGGATCGGAGCCTGCACAATCTTGGCAATATCGGTGCAGTAGGTTGAGGAGCGCGCATCGTGCGGATTAACAGTGAATCCAATCTGATTATTGACGACAATATGAATCGTGCCACCGGTACGAAAACCGCGCAGTTTAGAAAGCTCTAGTGATTCAGCCACCACACCCTGCCCGGCAAAGGCTGCATCACCATGCAGCAATACACTCATTACTTCGCGCTTGGTTTTATCTTTTCGACGACATTGTCTGGCTCGAACACTACCAAGTACAACCGGGGTAATGATCTCCAGATGTGAAGGGTTAAAACCTAGCGATGTATGCACAACTCCGCCTGGTGTTTGTACATCAGAGGAGAAACCAAGATGGTATTTCACATCACCCTGTCCCTGTACATCATCTTCAAAAGTAGCACCTTCAAACTCTGAAAAAATATCAGCCAGTGATTTACCCATGATATTGGCCAGTACATTTAATCGTCCACGATGTGCCATGCCCAGGATAATCTCTTTGGTCTGATTGCTGCCGGCATGCTGGATTAATGTATCGAGCATGGGGATCAGGCTTTCACCACCTTCGAGTGAAAAACGTTTTTGACCGACATAACGTGTGTGCAGAAAACGTTCAAACTCTTCGGCATGCATGACCCGACCAAAAATATGGCGGCGTGTTTCGTTATCATAATTGGGGGTGGAGCGAATTCCTTCCAGTCGCGATTGCAGCCAGTGACGGCGGGCTGAGTTGGTGATATGCATGAACTCCAGCCCGATATGGCCACAATAGGTCTGCTTTAACAGGGAGACAATATCACGCAATGGCATGCGCGCATCGCCACTCAGATTACCTGTCGGAAAATGTTGATCCATATGGATGTTCGACAAACCATAATAGGCCAGGTCCAGTTCAGGGCTGGCAGTGCGAGGGTTGAGCTTGAGTGGATCAAGTTCGGCATGCAGATGACCGTGCATGCGATAGGCCTGAATCATGTAGATGGCGCGTGACGGGAATTCGATATCATCCTGATGATCTTTAGCTGAAGTGTGCTGTGTTGTGCCTGTCTCTGGTTCTGATGGATGCGTGCTACGGGCTGTGGGGCGCATCTTTTCAAGCATGGACTGATGGTCTGCTTGCTCGCGATCGGTTTCATCTTCTAGGCCTGCAAAATAGGCCGCCCATTGGGGAGATAGTGATTCTGGCTGTTTGAGATATTGTGCATGCAGCGCTTCCAAATAGATGCTGTCGGCACTACATAGTTCATCCTGTGCAGTATCTGTCGTTGTTTGTTTACTGCTCACATAACCTCCAGATATCAACCTGTCATATAATGTAGACTAGTGTTTTTTGTCACTCTGCATAGGCCCATTGATACCATAATATACCCATGTATTCATGCAATGCATCAGATGAGTCTGCCAGCACATGTGCCTGTGGCAAAAAACTAAGCAAATTATATGCCCCTTTTTTAGCTACATAAGCGCAAGGGGCGGGAATGACATTCAAACCTTGAGATTTGAAGACGTGAACTGCACGCGGCATATGCCAGGCCGTTGTAACCAGAATGATTTTCTTTATACCCTTATCCTGTAGTACTTGCTGTATATTGGTGGCATTTTCCCAAGTGGTTTTGGCTGAGTCTTCACGAAAAACTTTGGATGGCGCTACGCCAAGTTTGATTAACCATCGTTGCATGACCTTACCTTCAGCCTCTTTGTTGCCCGAAAGCCCCTGGCCACCTGTGGTATAGACATCGAGTTCCGTTCTTTTGGAGATATCAGCAGCATAGATGGTGCGCATCAATGCGTGGCCAGATAACGCATTGCGACCGCTAAATTCAGGTGCGTTTTCATAAATACCACCACCTAACAGGACAATTGCGATATTATCTTTTGCTAACTGTTTTTGTGTTTG
>JAJFLF010000273.1 GCA_021772845.1 Mariprofundus sp. | reverse complement strand
GTTGAGTTGAATCCGACCCGACAGATGACGGTGGGGATACTTTCCATTGTACTTGTGGATGTCATAGCCTAGAAATCTAGCACGACCTTTTGTTGCATGGGTAATTTTCGTCTTCGCATTGGACAAAGCGAGCTTCATCTTTTGCAAGAATGCGCCTACTTTATCTTTCACTTCTCTGGTTTCACGCTTTGTGCCGATGACGCCAAGCATAAAGTTGAGTCGGCAGCCAGCGCACAGCATTATCTGTGTTTCCAACTGCCTCTCACCGAACGGAGCATGCGCCTTTCAGTAGCACTCCGCTCTCCACCTTCGTACAACCGTGTTTGTACGAATCTCATGTTGAGACACCTCTATTCTTTGTTTTGGCTATTTCTATCTTTTTTAGAATTGCCGATAGATTTGGCCCATCATATTTCCCGTTATGAATATCTTGGTGACATTGGTGGCATACCGGTATTTGCTTGCGGTTTATAGCCGCCAAGTACAGCTTGAAGCCAGTAACATGTTGCCCTCTCTTGCGGATATGGCGAACATGGTGCATCTCAATTCGCTCCGTAGCACTACAGATTGCACAGTCATCTAGTAACCGAGTCTTGGTTTTTCTGGGCCACCAGATTGGTTGCTGGTCTGGGTTATGTGTTGCCTGCTTGGCTCGTTTGACCTGCTTCAATGGTTGGCTAAAGAATTGGATATTCTTTCCGTTTAGCTTTCTATACCTGATAGGGTTGCTATACTTGCGAAAGGTTTTTCGTAGGGTGGCGCGTTCTTTAGCGGCTATTGTTTTGGCTAACGAGTAGTGTAAGATATATCGGGCGTAATTGAGACGGCCTACATTTTCTGCTAGTTGATAGTAGTTGTACCATCCCCTGATGACCCCATTATAGTGGTCGATGATGTGGTCTATGGGCTGGTTGACAAAGCCACCTATCTTGGCTGGTTGCCCTTTGGACATATAGCGTTTTAGTTTTCGCTTTACTTGCCTTAATGGCACCAACAGTTTGATGTTGCCTGTTGTCGTTTTGACCGTTTGCACCACATTGTGGGGAGAACCTTTCTTTTTCATGTTACGTTTACGAAGCCGGGGAGTGGCCGTTTTAACTAAATACCCGAGACAGGGCATTGCCTCTGCTGACAGATAATAGATTTGTGTTTTGTCCCGATTTAGCTCCAATCTCAGTTCTTGTCTTAGGAAGGTCGCTATTTCTTCAGTGATTTGTTTAGCGAGCGACTTTGGGCCTATGACACCAATGGCCACATCATCTGCATATCGTAAGAATTTTACTCGGATGTATGATGGGTCATTGTATTTAGCCGTCGGTGTTGCCAATATCTGTCGATTTAAGTGGCGCAGGTCTTCTTTGATGTGGTCTCGTATTGCCGGGTTGGCTTCGCCTCTCTCTAGTAATTGCTTACGTTTTTTCATCAATTGAGCTTTGGCCGAACTGTAGCGGCGGTGTTTGCCTTGGCTATGTTGTTGGCAGATATTTGCTAGTTTTTGGTCAAGTTTGTCTAGGTAGATGTTTGTCAGGATAGGTGAAATCACTGACCCCTGTGGCGTACCACTATAGGTTTTGTGATATTCCCAGTTCTCTATATAACCTGCTTTCAGGAATCGACGGATGAGGTTAATAAACCGGTCATCTTCGATTCTTTCTCGCAGAATATCTAGCAAACGATTGTGATTGATTTGTTCAAAACAGGCAGTGATGTCTGCTTTGATGGCCCATTTTGTGCCTACCCAGTTTCGTCTCATGCTTTCTAAAGCTGTGTGACAACTGTGACCAGGACGGAAACCGTGGCTATTATTATGAAACCGTGGCTCGTAGATGGCTTCTAGGATGAACCGGATGCACTCTTGAATGATTTTATCCCGTGGGGAGGGCATACCCAAAGCAAACTACCCCCTTATCCCAACCTGTTTCGGAATGGGTAACCATTACCCATCCCTACCACCCCCTGCACGATCAACAAGTTGAGGTTGTTCGCCTTCGTCGCGGCGTCCATCCCACGCTCATTATTCGCACGCCCAATGGCCGCCACATGGCAATAGCCATAGAGTCAACGAACTACCTGAGTGATGATGATGTCGATCAACCAATTGGACCACGCCATCTATTGGATATTGAAGGTTTGTGGCATGTTGCCCAGTTCATTGAACAAAGGCGACAAAAAGGCCACACCCTGACCCCTAACGCTGAGGTGGCAGGCGATGCTCATTATGGTTGAATCTATGACGATTCAGGCCATGATAAATGAGTTCTGCAGGAGAAAACACCATGTCTCAGAAAGCAACAGCAGCGAAAGGGTACCCCTCACCCACACACGTTTGGGTTGATCTCAGCGCCAAACACCGGGCACAAGCTATTTACTTGATGGCCCAACTGGCCTTTAACTTCGTTGAGGCTCAGGCCATCACGATTTACCAGGAGAAGTCTCATGTTACCGTTAACTCATCAGAAGATTCGCCTCGATCATCTTGAACGCCAGGCTTTTGTATATGTGCGTCAATCTACCCTGGCTCAAGTCCTGCACAACACGGCCAGTACCGCACGCCAATACGATTTGGAGCAACGCGCTATGGATTTGGGCTGGCCCCGTACTCGTGTGACGGTAATTGACCAGGACCAGGCGCAATCGGGTACCTCGTCGGTTGGCCGCGATGGTTTCCAGTTCATGGTGGCCCAAGTTGGTTTGGGGCATGTGGGGGCTGTTTTCTGTTTAGAAGCCTCCCGTCTGGCCCGAGCCGGTAGCGACTGGCACCGCCTCATCGAGATTTGCGCCTTGACGGACACGTTGGTCATCGACACAGACGGCCTCTATGACCCTGGTGAATTCAACGACCGCCTCGTCTTGGGCATTAAAGGCACGATGAGTGAGGCCGAGCTACATTGGCTGCGCCAACGCCTGTTGGGGGGCAAACTGGAAAAAGCGAGTAAGGGGCAATTACGGGTCCGCCTTCCCACCGGCTTGATTTACGACCCGGCTGATCATGTTGTGTTGGACCCAGATGAACAGGTGCAGCAAGCAGTTCAACTTATCTTTGACTTGTTCGAAGAATCCAAGTCGGCGCTGGCTGTGGTCAAACACTTTGACAGCCATCAGCTTTTGTTCCCGACGCGTTACTGGGGAGGTGTACGTGATAACGAGT
>JAJFLF010000272.1 GCA_021772845.1 Mariprofundus sp. | reverse complement strand
CTGCTTGGTGCCGGTTTGATGATTCTCTGTGGTGTGATCACGCAACAGCAGGCGATCGCTGGTGTTGATTTTAATACGATTGGTTTGTTGACGGGCATGATGGTGATTGTCGCCATTAGTCAAAAAACAGGCATGTTTCAGTATGTGGCAATCAGAGCAGCCAAGGCAGTGAAAGGAAGCCCTTGGGGGATTCTTGTCATGTTATCTATTGTGACCGCTGTGTTTTCTGCCTTCCTTGATAATGTAACCACTGTTTTGTTGATTGCACCGGTAACACTGTTGATTACTGATGCTTTGGGTGTGCGTCCATATCCATATCTGTTTGCACAAATCCTGGCTTCCAATGTCGGTGGTACTGCCACGTTGATCGGTGATCCACCAAATATCATGATCGGTTCCGCTGCGAATTTAAGTTTTACCGACTTTTTAGTGAACCTGGCACCGATTACGCCTTTTATCTTTGTCGTTATGATTATAGCAATCTGGTTTATGTTTGGTCGTGACTTGTATGCGTCGGAAGAGAACAGAGCACTGGTCATGCGCTTTGATGAGAATGAAGCGATTAAAGATGTGCCGCTGCTAAAGAAGAGCCTTGTTGTTCTGTTTCTGGTGATTACCGGTTTTTCGGTTGCGCATAGTTATCACCTTGAACCAGCGACGATCGCAATGTTTGGTGCTGCTGTATTGTTGTTGTTGCAGACTTTTGGCCAGCCATTGCATGATAAAGATCATGCTTATGAAGGTATTATGGCTGATGTCGAATGGACAACGATCTTTTTCTTCGTAGGTCTGTTTATCGTTGTGACCGGTGTTGAACATACCGGTGTGATTGAAATGCTGGCGATGAAGACGCTTGAACTTACCGGTGGTGATTTCAATGCCACAGTAGGGGCTGTGTTGTGGGTGTCTGCGGTTGCATCGGCATTGATTGATAATATTCCGTTTGTGGCCACGATGATTCCGCTTATTCATAGCATGGCACCAAGCTTCGGTGGTGCAGAAGCCATTGAACCTTTGTGGTGGGCGCTGGCTCTCGGAGCCTGTCTTGGTGGTAATGGCTCATTGATCGGAGCATCTGCTAACCTGATCGTAGCTGGTTTTGCTCAGCGTGCGGGTCATCCCATTCAGTTTCTTGTGTTTATGAAACATGCCTTTGGTCTAATGTTAATCTCCATTGCTATTGCGCATGCCTATATGTATTTTCGTTATTTAAGCTGATGGCTCGATAGGTGGTTGTTGGGATGATATTTTCAATAGGTAGGTGTTTGTGAATCAGGGTATATTTCGTTCGTATGAATGGATGTTGGCGCGACGTTATTTGCGCTCAAGGCGCAGTGAAAAATTTGTATCCCTGATTAGCTGGAGTTCGGGTGCGGGTATAGCCATTGGTGTGATGACCTTGATTGTAGTGCTGTCAGTGATGAATGGTGCTGCTGTTGAAATTCGTGATAAAATCTTAGGCTTTTCATCTCATGTAGATATTCAAGGCCCTGGTGATTCTTTAAAGGATTGGCGTATTTGGCTGGCTGAAACTGAAAAGTTGGATGGGGTTCAACGCGCTGCACCCTATATTTCTACGCAGGTACTGGCTTCTTATGGTTCAAGGGCTCTGGGTGGAATCTTAAAAGGTGTGGATGTGAACCGTAGCGATGATATTGCTCAGCACATTACACAAGGCCGTTTCGTAAATGACGATGCTTCACCGTTTCAGTTGGTTATGGGTAAGAGTCTGGCCAAAAAACTTGGTGTAGGTGTGGGTGATCGGGTGCGCTTGATGTCGCCATCCGGCGGTATTAGCCCGTCAGGCGCAGTGCCGCGCATGCGCGCGTTTAAGTTGGTAGGTATCTTTGATTCAGGTTTTTATGAATACGATGTTGGCATGATGGTGACACCTCTGGCTGCAATTCAGCGGCTGAATAAAATGGGTGATGGTGTAACTGGCATCGAAGTCTTTTTGCATGATAAAAGCCTGGCCAGTCAAGTCTCTCAAAAGGCGCGTGAAACACTGCCTATGGGGGCATGGGTGACCGATTGGCAACATCGGCACCGTTCATTTTTCCAAGCTATGAAAACAGAGCGCATTGCAATGGGGGTGATTCTATCTCTGATTGTGTTGGTTGCAGTGTTTAATATGGTGGCATCGTTAGTGATGGTGGTGATGGAGCGGCGTAAAGAGATTGCTATCTTGAAAACTGTTGGTGCGACGCATGCATCCGTGATGCGGGTGTTTCTGTTAATGGGTACGCTGCTTAGCGGCATAGGTACGCTTGTAGGGGCATCTTTAGGCCTGTTGTTGGCCTGGAAGCTGGATACGTTGCTGGCATCGATTGAAGCTATCTTAGGGGTGAAATTTATGCCCGGCGATGTCTACTATATCGATCATATCCCTTCAGTGATTGATCCTGTGTCAGTCTCGACCATCATTATTGTCAGCTTGATTATGGGTGTGTTGGCGACTTTTTATCCAGCCTGGCGTGCTGCCAGTGTGCCGCCGGCCGAAGCTTTGCGGTACGAATAAGTTTGCCAGGGTTCCATTATGGCTGAGATGCATGATCATGCTCTGTTGCTCAGGCGTATTCCTTATGGCGACACCTCATTTATTTGTCATTTCTTGACCGAACATAACGGGCGAGTTTCCTTGATGGCGCGTGGTGCCAGGCGTCCCAAGAGTGCTTTTCGAGCCAGTTTGGAGTCCTTGCATGCATTAGAAATCGTCTGGCGTAGCGGTCGTAGTGGCATGGGTACGTTAACCGATGTGCAGCGCGGTCCGGCCTATCTGAATCTGTCAGAATCTATGCATGGTCTGGAGCTCTTAGCTATAGCGTCACGCTTGTTTCAGGAAGGTGATCCGCACGGTTTTGAAGAGCTCGTAACATCATTGCATAAATTAGCAGATCGTCAGCAACAGGGCTTGTTAGTCGCTGTGTGGCATCTGTTGGATTCGGCGGGTTGGCTGGGTGATCTGTCACATTGTTGGCAGTGTGGATCTAGTGATGAGCAGGCGATGTATTGGAAACAGGCACAACTGCTTTGTTCTTCTTGTGGCGGGGGTATGCCGGTGTCAGTGGGCTTACGTAAGTCTATTGTTACGGTATTGTCTGGCCAACAGGTTCGATTCAGTATCGCCGACACTAATGCTTGGCGGGATATGATTCGACAGGTGCTAATGCGACATGATATTCGGCTGACGGATAGTTTTAAGTCTGAACGCCTTTGATGGAGAAAAGATGATAAATTTGGGTGTGAATATTGATCATATTGCCACAATCAGGCAGGCGAGAGGGACATCTTATCCTGATCCTTTAGATGCCGTTCCAATCTGTCTGGAAGCTGGTGCAGGCAGTATCACGGCGCATTTGCGCGAGGATAGGCGCCATATTCAGGATCATGATATCGAGCGTCTGGCTGCGATGGATGGGCTACATCTGAATATGGAAATGGGTGCCACCGATGAGATGGTGGCAATTTGTGAGCGTTTAAAGCCTGCTGCATGTTGTCTGGTGCCGGAAAAGCGCGAAGAATTGACCACAGAAGGTGGTCTGGATGTGCTTGCTCATCAGCAACGTCTGGCAGATGTTGTTGGGCGTTTATCTGCAGCTGGTGTGCGTGTGTCGATGTTTATTGATCCGATTGAAGCTCAAATCAGAGCCAGCCATGAGATTGGCGCGCCAGTGGTTGAATTGCATACCGGCCATTATGCGAACTTGAGCGGAGAGCAGCAGGCGGTTGAATTGGCTGCGATCCGTGCTGGAGCTAAGCTGGCTTCCGAGATTGGTTTGGTGGTGCATGCAGGGCATGGATTGACGGTAGAAAATACGCCAGCCATCTGTGCTATTCCAGAGATTGAAGAGTTGAATATTGGCCATGCCATCGTCGCTGATGCACTTTTCAAAGGCTTGAAGCAGGCCGTAATTGATTTTCGTGCGGTAATGACACGTTGATTGCAGGCGTTGGCGTTGATCGTATTGCGATCCGTAGGATTGAAGCGGCGATAGATCGTCATGGTGAACGTTTTATTGCTCGCCTGTTTACCGATAAGGAAATCGCTCAAGCCAACGCCAAGGGTAATCCAGCCAGACGTTTTGCCATGCTATTTGCCGCAAAAGAAGCCGTGTCGAAGGCGCTGGGTACAGGTCTTAGAGAGGGTGTGACTCTGCTAGGTATTGAAACGATTCATCATGTATCGGGTAAGCCTGAGATTACACTACATGATGGTGCTAAAAACAGAGCAGATGCGTTGGGTATTCATGCCGTGCATATTTCACTGACCGATGATGATGGTGTGGCGATGGCGTTTGCTGTGGCAGAAATTAAGGTATAATGAATCATTCACTGCGTAGATATGCATGGACGGTTTTGTTAATCGGCTATTGCGGTCTGATCTATTATCTGTCTGATCAGAGTAGATGGATAGTGTCTGTTCCGGAACTGTTTAATGTGTCAGATAAACTGATTCATGTGTCGGCGTATGCGGTGATGGCGTTTCTGTTCTGGCAGGCTGGCAAAGCATGGATGCGTCATCGTGGTGAGATGGATTGGAGTTTTCTAGCGTTGATCTGTGTGCTGTTTTGTTCCTGTTATGGGCTCTCAGATGAGTGGCATCAGTCATTTGTTGAGG
>JAJFLF010000271.1 GCA_021772845.1 Mariprofundus sp. | reverse complement strand
GGCCACTTCAGCGGCAGTTGCACCACCGCTCTTTTTACCAACATCAGTCAGCTGAATACTAGGCAGGTTAACTGTCTGCTCTGCATCACCAAGCGCTGCGATACGTACTTTTGCTTTGCTGCCTTCAACCACCAGTTTCCGGATAATCATTTTTAGTTCTTCGCCGCCATCAGCTTTATCTGCCGCCGGTTTCGATTTTGCGCTACTGCCGCCACCAAGGTTCTTCTTCAACACATCAACATTGGATGTGCCCGCTTTATTGATTTCATAGATTACAGAGGCTGCACTGATGATAATCTCATCAATGACGATTGGATTCTGACGCACTGTAGAGACATCAATTTTCGTAGAAATTTTACCGAGCGAAAAAATATTCGGGTCTGTAAAACCAGCCGGATTACCAACAGTCAAACCACTAATCGCTGCTTTACCCGATTCGAGTTCCAGCTTCACATCGGCTACACGCACGTCTGTTTTGGTAGCTTCAGAGCCATAGGTCTGAATCGAATCTTTCACAATACCATCCAGGTTCGACCATACAAATGCCAGCCCCCCAACAATGACAACTGCCAATGCAGCCACACCAATCAGTACTTTTTTCATTATAAACCTCCGTTTCGAATCCCAGACTAATTCCAGCTTATACCTTCAAATGCGACGTTGCACGTTTAACATGCAACACCCACTGCTCAGCGAATTATTTCGGAAGCTGTTTCAATGCAGCGATACGCGCTTCGGTTGGCGGATGCGTTGAAAACAGATGCGCAATACCCTTGGACTGGCCATGAATTTTCATAGTGGCCAATGCATCTTCACTCATGCCCTGTTCTTTATGTTCAGAAGAGAGGGTGCGCTGAGACAGGGTTTCAATCTTCTGTAGTGCAGCAGCCATCGATGCAGCACCTACCGCGTTGGCAGCATATGCATCAGCACGAAATTCACGGCGACGCGAGAACCAACAGATTGGAATCATTGCCAGAATAGATAAGACGAACTGTAGGAACATGTAGACCGCAAAACCCATCCAGTAATTACGTTCCATCAATGGACGGGAAACCATGCGGGCAATAAAATATACAAAGGTGTTCATTAAACCCTGCAACAATGTCGTAGCCATCATATCACCATTGGTAATATGACCAACCTCATGCGCTACCACTGCCCTTAACTCATCATCAGAGAGATTCATCGCAAGACCTGAAGAGACCGCAACCATGGCATTATTGCGTGTTGGGCCGGTGGCAAACGCATTCGGCACATCATCCCAATAGACCCACACTTCCGGCATTTTGATGCCTTCGCGCTGTGCCAGTTCAGCAACGGTATTGAATACAACCTTCTCTTTCTGTGTTGATGGAGAGGTCACCTGCTGCATGCGCATGCCACGCTTGGCCATCCATTTGGACAAAAACAGCGAGATAAAAGCGCCGCCAAAACCAAAAACCATCGCCCAGGCAAACTCATGGGTGGCAACCGAGCCGCGCAAATCGATGCCAAATTGAGGTAAAACGTAGTCGATAAGAATAGTACCGGTGATCGCCAGGGTGAAAAAGATCAGTAAATTGGTGACGATTAATAGAAAAATACCTTTGAACCACAGCATTGAAAACTCCTTTATGATAATATTGCTCTTAGTTGCTTAATGTGAGGTCACCAGTGTGCAAATACAAGCCTTGAAAACAGATGAAATATACCTTAAAGAGAACTCATGAATTCTGATACCGAACACGACACTGAAATTCTTGAGGAAACAACCGAGACCTCTGAAAGCAAAGAGGGCCATCTGGTTCGTTCCGACGAGGTACTACCAGAAGAGTTAACGCTACTGCCTGTATCCAACAGACCCCTATTCCCCGGACTGGTTGTGCCTTTAGTTTATGAAGGTGATGACATGAGCAAAATCGTTCGCGATCTAGCCGACAGTAAAGTGCAACATATTGGTCTGGTGCTGGTGCGTGATGAAGATCAACCCTATGCACCCGAAAATGTATATAGCGTCGGCGTGGTCGCACGCATCGCCAAAGCGATAGAGATCGAAGGCCATGGCCTGCATCTGGTGGTGGAATGCCTGCAGCGATTCAGTATCGAAGGTTTCATGAGCGACAAAAACCCGATTCGCATACAGGCCAAATACCGCAGTGAAACCACCTATGAAGACAACGTTGATCTACGCGCTTATACCGTAGCTGTCGTCAACACCATCAAAGAACTACTCAAACACAATCCACTGTATGAAGAAGAGCTGCGTCTGTTTGCATCTCGCTTCGATGTGAATGAACCGAACCGTCTGGCCGATTTTGCCGCCAGTCTGACCACAGCCAGCCGTGAAGATCTGCAGGATATTCTGGAAACATATTCCATTTTTGATCGTTTGAAAAAAGTACTCTCATTACTGAACCGTGAACTCGATGTCAGCAAGGTACAAACAAAAATTCGCGAAAATATTGATGAACGTGTGAGTGAACAGCAGCGTAAATTCTTCCTGCATGAACAGTTACAGGAGATTCAACGCGAACTGGGCATGAATGAAGACCCACGCGAAAAAGAGATCGAAGATTTCAATAAAAAAGCCGATAAACTGACCTTCAGTGATGAAGCGCAAAAAGCCTTTGATGAAGAGTTGAATAAACTGATGATGCTGGAAACAGCTTCACCGGAATACAGCGTAACGCGCAATTATCTGGATTGGATGACCTCGCTGCCATGGGGGAAGACCTGCCGTGAACGTTATAATCTCAACTCCGCGTCCCGCTCATTAAACAAACACCATTCTGGCCTTGATGATGTCAAAGATCGCATTCTTGAATTCATTGCTGTTGGTGCGCGCAAAAAGGAAGTCGGCGGTTCAATTATTCTGTTTGTCGGCCCTCCGGGTGTAGGTAAAACCTCATTAGGCAAAGCCATTGCAGATGCTGTATCACGCCCGTTTTATCGTTTTTCAGTCGGTGGAATGCGTGATGAAGCTGAAATCAAAGGCCATCGCCGCACCTATATTGGTGCCATGCCGGGTAAAATCGTACAGGCACTCAAACGGGTGCAAGTCGCCAATCCCGTTATCATGATTGATGAAGTGGATAAGATCGGTTCCGATTTCCGTGGTGATCCTGCCTCTGCCCTGTTGGAAGTACTCGATCCTGAACAGAATTCAGATTTCATGGATCATTATCTCGATGTGCGTTTTGATCTCTCACAAGTGCTGTTCCTGCTAACAGCCAACCAGCTTGATACCGTGCCACGCCCCCTGCTCGACCGCGCCGAGATCATTCGTCTGCCCGGTTACATGGTCAGTGAAAAAGTAGAGATCGCACGTAAACATCTGTGGCCTGCTCAACTGGAAGCTCATGCCTTAACAAAACAGGATATATCACTGACCAAAACAGTCATCCAACATCTGGTGGAAGATTATGCCCGCGAACCGGGCGTACGCCGTTTAGAAGGATTGATGAAGAAAATCCTGCGCAAAGTAGCGCGCAATCTTGAGGATGGATCTGCTAAAGCACCGGTACGCATTGGTGTCTCTAATCTGGCCGATTACATTGGCAAACCCCGTTTCCGTGAACAGGCCATCAAACAGGGTGTAGGTTTGGCTACTGGGCTGGCCTGGACAGCCATGGGCGGCACCACACTGGTGCTGGAAACTACTGTGATTCATAACGATAGGCGCGGCATGAAAATCACCGGCCAGCTGGGCAAGGTGATGCAGGAGTCTACCGAAATCGCCTATTCATATATCACATCAAATCTGGAACGTTTCGTTGAAAGCAGATCGGAAGTAGATCTTACATATTTTGATAAAGCATTTGTGCATATGCATGTGCCTGAAGGAGCCGTGCCCAAAGATGGGCCATCGGCTGGTATCGCAATTGCCACAGCTCTATTGTCTTTAGCACTCAATCAGCCACCAGCCCGCATCGCCATGACCGGTGAAATGACCTTGACCGGTGATGTACTGCCGATTGGTGGCGAACGCGAAAAATTACTGGCTGCCAAACGACTCGGCATTCACGAGGTGATCCTGCCTGCTGCCAATGAAGTGGATGTTGATGAGTTGCCGGCCAGTGTACGTGAAGATATTACCATTCACTATGCCAAACATTTCAAAGATGTAGCCAAACTCATGTTCGGTATTCGCATGAAAGCAGTCAGAAAAAAACGCAATGTGCACTGAAAAAAAGTAGCATAAACTCTTGCCATTTATGACACACTTCTGCATATTGCACTTCCATTAAAACAGGTATCGCTTCACACTATGATTTCAAGGCATAATAAATGCCTAACGGGGAACTTAAGATGAGCACTACAGACTTTCAATTGGCACGCAAAAATATGGTTGAATATCAGATCCGTTGCTGCAAGGTGTTAGATACTGGTGTGCTGGACCTCATTGAATCCATGCCACGTGAAAACTTTGTCCCGGCACACGTAAAAAGCGTAGCCTATATGGAAGGCCATGTGCCTCTTGCTTGCAATCAGGAGATGCTATCTCCCCTGCAGGAAGCCAATATTTTACAGACACTCAACCTTCAAGGCCATGAACGTGTCCTTGAAATTGGTACCGGCACAGGTTTTTTAACCACCATGCTGGCGATGCAAGCTGGTGAAGTGGTTAGCTGTGAGATTCACGCCCCTCTGGCCCAGCAAGGCAAAGAAAACATCAACAATCACGGTGCCAATAATGCCAAAGTGATTGAAATCAATGCTATGGATGCCGAAGCCATTGCATCACATGCTGATCTACAAGCCTCCTTTGATGCCATCGTATTAACGGCAGCCGTTAAAACAATCCCTACACACCTGGAAGCACTATTAAAAGAAGGTGGTCAGATCATGGCATTTATTGGCAGCAACCCTGTGCTTTCACTCATTCACAAACGCAAAGTCGGTGCCGCATGGCAACAGACAGGTGTATTTGAAACGCTATTACAAGATATGGAAGGCTCAACCCAGTCACGCGAATTCATCTTCTGATTGGCGCATCGTTCGATTCATACCTGAGCTGCGAAGAGCTATCATGATATCACGCAGATTAATGTGTCTGCTCACTCTTCTGCTCATGCCCTCACTGGCTGCAGCAGAGAAGGATGCAAATATAAAGACATCAAACAGCATTCATTTTGTTGCCTTGCCATATCTCAACAGCTTTCACTATGATCACAACAGACAGCCCAGCATCGTCTCTCATCTGAGATCCACACATGATCTGTCAGATCACAACTGGACCGTTACCATCCATTCCATTCCCGGTTTTATTAAAAGCAGCGGAACAATTCAGACTCTGGATACGGATCAAACGATCAGCTACCGACTGACCGATGATCTCAGCAATATCATCATCCCTATTCCGGAAAAAGCTTCACTCCTACCACCCATGCACGGGTTAACCAGTGCAACGTCTCCACTCTGGTTGCAATACACAACATCAGGTAAAACAGCATGGCACTGCCCCAGCCTCACTCCCAACATGGCCGCACAAGTCATCGCTGCAAAAAAAGAGGCCGAACGCCTCTCCAAACGCATGGCCGATCGCGCCTTCTATTTTGGTTATGACACCAATGAAGATGCTCTTAAATAACATTTAACTGCGCCCTTTCCGCGTTCTGTTAAATTCACAAATTATAAAATAAAAACAACTGCTTCTTTTTCCCTACATTAATCAGAAGCCTATCCATAAAAGGTAAGGTTTCGTGGATAACAGAACTACTCCTTCCGACCAGATACGGACATTCTAGCTATTAAAGTTGCTCATAAATTTATGCATTCAAGTTTTTACGCGATAAATATTGGATGTACTTATTTTGAATGGTCTTAAGGTGGTCGCTATGCAGGGGAAATATCTCACTCATCTCTCCCGATCGGCAATGGGGCTGATGTTAGTATTTCTTGCTTTATCAGTAACCATGATCTTATTTATTTATTCACATTGGATCACTCATTTCGAAACAGAAATGCCAGTAATGAGTAATCTCAATCAAATCGAAGTGGACCTTTCACAGGCTCACCTCTGGGTTGAAGAAGCATTAACTGGGGACAAAGAAGACCTTGATAAGGCCTGGAAGTTAATGGACGAATCAGATTCCCTGATGGCTGACGCGCTCGAAAAAGCGATTAAAATTCAGGGAGGTAACCATAGCGGTTTAACTGAAACATTGATAAAGATTCAGGATAAAAAAGGCCATTTCCATCAGATGGCAATAAACAGAATATCTAACCCGGGCAATCAAGGGATAGGAACAGATGCTGATAAGGTATTTGATGCTCTGTTCAAAGA
>JAJFLF010000028.1 GCA_021772845.1 Mariprofundus sp. | reverse complement strand
ACTTGGCTGTCTCTGTGGCCGGTGGTAGTCCCGGTGCTGTAGCTTGTCTGCAGGATGCAAAGATTGCTGATGCACTGCTTGATTGGCAGGGGCTGGTTTCGGATGTGGCGCGGGTAGATGTGGGCAAGATAGAAACCTGGATTCGCAACCATGTGAAAACCGTGCCGCATGGCCTGATTGTGCAGCTGATGGCGAATGCTGTGTATCCGACCTTACAAGCCCCGTGCGCGGGTGAATCTGCATTTAGCCGGCGAGAACTGATTCAGCAGGCCTTGCATCTGTGTGCGCGTTGGCCGGCTGATGTGGTGCGTCATAGTCTGCGTGCTGGTCCGGCACTGTTGGCATCTGTCTTACAACTGCGTACGGCGTTGAAAGCTTAACTGTTCGGATTACAATCTTTTTTTTAGCACTGTTTTTACGTGTGAAGACGGTTAGAGTGCCCTCTTCATAACTCAGGGAGAGTCGTCTGCTGATGGAAAGCTATTATGTCACAACACCCATTTACTATGTAAATGATGAGCCGCATTTAGGCCATATGTATACCACCATTGCAGCTGATGTGTTGGCGCGTTATCAGCGCATGAGCAGCCGTGATGTGTTCTTTTTGACCGGTGTCGATGAACACGGTCAGAAGGTGGAGCAGGCAGCAGAAGCGCGTGGTATTGAGCCGATTGAACTGGCAGATAAGGTGGTGGCGCGTTATAAGAGTTTGTGGCCGGAATTGGGTGTCAGTAATGATGACTTTATTCGTACCAGTTCCGATCGTCACAAAGCCGGCGTTCAGGCGATGTGGCGTCGCCTTGAGAATGCAGGCACGATTTACAAAGATTTTTATGAAGACTGGTACTGTGTCCCGTGTGAAACCTATTGGCCAGAGACTCAGCTCAAAGATGCAGATTGCTGGGATGCCAAACAGTGCCCCGATTGCAAACGAGACGTTGAGAAGATTCAGGAAGAGTCCTATTTCTTTCGCCTGAGTGCATTTCAAGATCAATTGATTGAACATATTCATGCCAACCCTGATTTTATTGCTCCGGTTTCGCGGCGTAATGAAGTATTGAGTTTTGTTGAGTCAGGCTTGCGTGATCTATCGGTATCGCGCACCACGTTCTCATGGGGTGTACCTGTACCCGGTGATGAAAAGCATGTGATTTATGTCTGGATTGATGCACTGACCAATTACTTGTCGGGACTCGGTTTCCCTGAGCATGATCTACCGAAACAGTGGCCGGCCGATGTACATCTGATTGGTAAAGATATCCTGCGTTTCCATGCGATCTACTGGCCTTGTATGTTGATGGCAGCTGGAATGCCATTGCCGAAGCGCATTTACGCACACGGTTGGTGGACAGTTGAAGGCGAAAAAATGTCCAAGTCCAAGGGTAATGCACTTAGACCTGCAGACCTGTTGGCCGAATATGATGCAGATGTATTGCGCTATTTTTTGTTGCGTGAAGTGCCTTTTGGACAGGATGGAGATTTCTCATTCTCCGCCTTGAAACAGCGTTATAATTCTGAGCTGGCCAATGATGTTGGTAACCTGCTGAACCGTTCGCTTTCGATGCTGACCAAGTATAACGGTGGAGTGTTGGCTGAGCTTGGTGAAGAGACGGATATGGATCGTGCTCTGATCGCTGATGTTGAAGCCATGCAACGTGATGTGGCTGAATTGATGGATAAACAGGCGTTTCACCTTGTTCTGGAACGCATCAATGTGGTGGTGCGTCATGGTAACCGTTATGTTGAAGATAATGCGCCATGGGCATTGGCGAAAACCGGTGATACGGCGCGTTTGAATACGGTGCTTTATCATCTGGTTGAAACACTACGATTGGTGGCTGTGCAGCTATCACCGTTTATGCCGGAAAAAATGAATCAGATGTTAAGTCAGATTTATTCGGAAGATGTCAGTGGAACAGATCTTAGCTTTATTGAACATGGTGGCTGGGGGCTACTTAAAGTAGGTCATCAATGCGCCAAAGCGCAGCCGGTATTCCCCCGGATGGATGCATGAACCCCAAAGAATTAATCGCCCGGTATATGCCGGATGCCGACAAGATTCGGGAGCATAAACATTTAAGGCTTTTTGGCCCGAGACTGCTTGATTCAGCATTGTGGCATCTTAATCGCCACTCTGTTGCGAAAGCCTTTATGATGGGTTTGATGTGTGCGTTTATTCCGGTACCGTTTCAGATGGTTTTAGCGGCAGCCGGTGCGATTTTAGTGCGTGGTAATTTACCTATTGCAGTTGCGCTGGTCTGGTTGACCAATCCATTAACGATGCCACCAATATTCTATATGTGTTATAAATTGGGTTCATGGGTTTCAGGTGTTGAATCGCAGGATATTTCCCTTGATCTGGATGTGGAGGCCTTGGCTGCTCAACTCTCTATGATTTGGGAACCATTCATTCTGGGCTGTGCGATTATGGGCATTTCGGCTGCTTTTGTGGGCTATTTCGGTATCCATGTGATGTGGCGTCTGATGGTTTCACTGCGCTGGAAAAGTAGAAATCAACCTAAGGCTGGAACTGAGGCAGAATAACAGATGCCGCTGGTTTGTTGGCAATCTGTTGAGGCATCGATCACTCAGACCACTGGTCGTTTATTTACCGTTCAACATCAATCACAAATCAGTGGTGGCAGCATCAATCGCGCCTATCGCATTGATGATGAAGATCGTAGCTATTTCGTAAAATTAAATCGAGCCAATACCTTGCCTATGTTTGAGGCTGAAGCAGATGGTCTCTCTGAGTTGGCAAGTGCCAGCGCTATTCGTATCCCCGAAGTTGTTTGTTTTTCTCAGGCCCATGATCAGGCATGGCTGGTTACTGAATATATCGCATTCGGGAGGGGCGGTAGTGATTCTTCCAGACTACTTGGACAGCAATTAGCAGCCTTGCATCAATGCGATGCAGAACAGTTCGGCTGGTTCCGTAATAATACCATTGGCCTCACGCAGCAATGCAATCAATGCAGTGGTGCCTGGCCCGAGTTCTACCGTGAAGAACGTTTACGCTTTCAACTAAACTTGGCTGCCCGTAATGGATTTACAGGTTCGCTGCAGCAAAAGGGCGAGCGACTGATGGAATCTTTAGATACATTCTTTTCTACCTATCAACCACAGCCATCGCTATTGCATGGTGATCTATGGGGTGGCAACCGGGCATTTGATGCTGCAGGCCAACCGGTTATTTTTGATCCAGCTGTTTATTATGGTGATCGTGAAGCTGATCTTGCGATGACTGAATTGTTTGGTGGGTTCTCATCTGAATTTTATGATGCTTATCGTGAGGCATGGCCATTAGATGATGGATACAGTGTGCGCAAAACACTGTATAATCTCTATCATATTCTCAATCACGCCAATCTGTTCGGTGCCTCCTATGCCGCTCAAGCCGAATCGATGTTGGATCAGTTACTGTCTGAGATTAGATAGAATGGAGAACACAATGAAACAATCCCTGTTTGAAGCTATTGGTGGTTTGCCTGCCATGGAACATGTGCACACCGTATTTTACGATAAGGTCTATGCCCACCCATGGTTGGGTCAGTTTTTTGAGGGCCATGATCAAAAGATTATCGAATTGCGCCAAACTCAATTCATGGCTGAGAAGATGGGTTCCAAAACAGTATATCCTGGTAGGGAGTTGGATGTGTCCCATATGCGCATGTATATCACCGAAGAGCTACTGGTGCTGCGCCAAGGTTTGTTACGTGAAGCCATTGAAGAAGAGAGCATTGCCCCGGATTTAGTGAAGCGCTGGTTAAAAATTGATCACGCCTTCTGGTCCAAAATCAAAAAAGCTTCTTTAGAAGAGTTCAAAAACACCGATCTCAAATATGAACGCCATCTGATTATTGAGAAACCTGAACCTTGAATGATGTGAAACATCTATTTTTATCATTGACCCGGTTTGAGATGTTGTTGTTTAAAGTATGTCTTTGATGTCTCCGTTCTTATATGTGGGGAGATTTAGCGGATGTGCAGATAGGTATAAAGCTCAAATTAGTTGTTAACCCAATTTCTGGCACCTTCAATCGTTTGAAAAATATTACATTCGAATGTTTGTTCTT
Source organism: Mariprofundus sp. (assembly GCA_021772845.1). Classification (GTDB taxonomy): domain Bacteria; phylum Pseudomonadota; class Zetaproteobacteria; order Mariprofundales; family Mariprofundaceae; genus Mariprofundus. Next base: position 4,459 of record JAJFLF010000028.1, on the reverse strand, counting down.
TCATAAGCTCACAATAGTTATTTGCTAAGTCTAGAAGTGGGGCTTTGTCTACAATAAGGGCAATTTTAAGTTCGTGTTTCGTCCGTTGATGCATAGATTTCCGTATGGGAAAGCTCTATTGAGTGTCCTGTTATTTTTGAAAAATCATTAATTATATATTCGATACCTTTAAAGCGATGATCTCTATGAAGTTCAATGTTGGATTCAAAAATGTCCTCCCCACTTACTTTACCTGTGAAAATTCTATGCAGTCCATCTATCTCCCAAACGTTTGTATATGACATGATATTCTCCTGAGAAACTTATAGGTAAATTAGATACATCGGGTGAAGTCATACGTACATTATTAGTAAATTGGCGTGCTCAACGTTGGCCGTAAGTATAATTTACCAATATATGTCATTAGATCAGCAGTTTATTCTCCAGCGATGGTCATGCCTGAGATTGCTATGGATGGCATGGCAGAGGATCCGAACCATGTGAGATCGGAGCCGATCATTTCAATGTTGGCGAACATATCTTTCAGGTTGCCCGCGATGGTGATGCCTTGTACCGGGTGAGATATTTCACCGTTTTCAATCACGAAACCACCTGCACCACGGGAATAGTCGCCCGTAACACCGTTGACACCAAAACCGATCAATTCAGTGATCAATACACCATTGTCGATTGCTTTGATCATCTCTGTTTGAGTTTGGCTGCCAGGCTGCCAGATGAGGTTGGATGAACCTATACCGATATCACCGGTCAGGCCGCGTGAGGCGCTGCCTGTCGGTTGTTGGCCCAGGCGTTTGGCAACATAACGATCCGCTAAAAATGTGTTGAGTTTACCATCTGTAATAATCTGGTTGAGTGAACAGCGTGTACCTTCACCATCAAACAGGCGATTGCCCAAACCATCGGGATGATTGGGGTTATCTTCGATATTGATGAAATCGGGGAATATTTTTTCATTCAGGCTATCAGCTAAAAACGAACGCTGCTGCAGAACCGAACGTCCATTGATGGCACCAATGAGATGACCGAGCATTGAAGAGGCGATGCGGGGTTCAAATATGACTGTGGCCTCACCGCTTTCCATGCTTTGCGGATTAAGGCGCTTGCATGCTCTGCTGGCAGCTTCTTCAGCGATCTGTTGCGGTGAATGTAGATCAGCCGCATTAAACGCACGGTGCCAGGCGTAATCACGCTGCATCTCTTCACCTGTGCCAGCAATCACTGATACACTCAGTGAAGCGGAGGCCTTGGCATATTCAGCCACAAAACCATCGCTAGAGGCGTAAGCAACGCGGCTGCCACCAAAGCTGGCATCAGCGCCTTCACTGTTACTGATCAGATCGGAATAGTTGCGTGCCGCTTCTTCACATTCCAAAGCAGCTTCTTTGGCCTGGTCCAGAGTCCAGCCACAGTCGGTGCGATCGTGTTTCTTTGCCCATGTTTGCATTTCAGCTGCAGTAGGATGCTGGGCACCTACAGGAGGTACGGCATCAGGATCCGCTTCAGAGATGCGTGCCATCGCAATGACCTGCTCAGCCAGCTTGTTAAGGCCTGATTCTGATACATCTGATGTTGAGGCGGTGGCAAATGCCAAGCCCTTCGGGGTCTCAACAAAAGCGCGCAGGCCTATGCCCTGTGCATCTTCACGCTCCACCGATTCAACCATGCCATTGCGAATGCTGATGGAATCACCTGTATCACAAATAGCTACGGCATCAGCATGAATCGCGCCGTTCTTTTTGGCTGCATCGAGCAGTTGAAGAGATTGTCCTGAGATATGTTGTTCTGTGGTGTTTTTCATGGTTGTACTCATGCCTCAGTCCCTCCCACGGTTAACTCATCAATGCGAATAGTTGGTAGTCCCACACCAACAGGAACCGATTGCCCACCCTTGCCACAGGTGCCGACACCGGGATCGAGTTCAAGATCGTTTCCAATCATCGAGACCTTTTGCAGTACTTCATGGCCTGAACCAATCAGGGTTGCACCTTTGACAGGATATTGGATTTTACCATTTTCGACATAATAGGCTTCTGAGGTGGTGAAAACGAATTTACCCGAGGTGATATCTACCTGACCACCACCAAAATTGACGGCATAAATACCCTTGTCCAGACTGGCAATAATGTCATCCGGATTATCATTGCCAGCTAACATGAATGTGTTGGTCATGCGTGGCAGTACCGGATGGGCGTAGGACTCACGACGGCCATTTCCGGTTGGTTTCACGCCCATCAAACGGGCATTCTGTCTGTCCATCAAATAGCCGGTCAGGATGCCGTCTTCGATCAACACAGTGCGATTGGTTTGTGTACCTTCATCATCAACAGTGAGTGAACCACGGCGTTCAGGGATGGTACCATCATCAACCACAGTAATGCCTTTAGCTGCAATGCGCTGGCCCATCTTATCTGAGAAAACCGAACTGCCTTTACGATTGAAATCACCTTCAAGCCCATGACCAATGGCTTCGTGCAGCAGAATGCCGGGCCAACCCGGGCCTAATACCACTGGCATATTTCCGGCCGGAGTATCGTGCGCGTCAAGATTTAGCAGAGCCAGACGTACGGCTTCGTGCACTAAACGCCTAGCTTCTTCACCATCAGCAAGGCGGGATAGGCCAAAACGGCCGCCACCACCGGCCGAGCCTGTTTCACGTTTGCCATTCTGCTCAACTACCACGGAAATATTCAGGCGTACGAGTGGACGAGCATCCTGAATATGACGGCCATCCATACGAATGATATGAATATCGGAAAATGAAGAAGAGACATTGGCGAAGACCTGAACCACACGTGGATCAAGACTTCTGGCTAAAGTATCAAGCTCTTCGAGCAGCAGTTTGCGCTGTAGGAAATCAACACCTTCAGACGGGTTGGTGGGCTGGTAAAGTGCTTTAGGGGCATGATCGGCCTGATGAATGTTTACAGGTGCACGGCTCTGACCACTCTCGGCAATCGCACGGGCCGATTGACCGGCCTGCATCAACGCTTTGTTATCAAAACGATCGGTATACGCGTGTCCTGCCGACTCACCCTTGATCACACGAGCTCCCATACCCTGATGGGTGGAGGCGGAGACATGTTTCACGCGGCCCTCTTCCAGCGCCAGCGATTCAGAAACACCGTGTTCTATGTATAGATCACCATCGTCAGCCTGGGCCGGTAACATTTGAGAGAGAACAGATTGCAATGTTTCTATGGCGATAGGGAGCTGAGAATCAGGGGTAGGGTGGTTCGCGTGTTTTGGCATAATGGCAATCGTCGTATATGGCTCACGGCTGTCAAGTTGTGGTGTAAACCGGTCAATAGTGACGCTGCTTTGAAAACGACATAAACTCTTTCGCATGATTGAACTTATTAAACTTTCCGATCCTGTCAGTATCCAGATTCTTCGTGATGCGCTGGAATCTAAACAGGTTATATTTCGCATTGATAATGCAGGCATGAATGCGTTGATGCCCTTACCAACCGTGATGGATGCGCGCGTGCTGGTAGCAGAAGAAGATAAGCTCGCAGCTGAGCTGATTGTGCGGGATTTGGAGTTGAATCTATGATTAATGGTGCTATGACCCTATTGAAAGGGATGTCTCTCTTATTGGCGCGGGCCGAATTAAGGGCGGTGCTGTGGCGCATGCTTGCCCTGTTACTGGTATTAATGCTGGTGTTGGCCGGAGGCGTATATTGGTTGCTCGATTATTTGACCGGTCTATGGATCTCTGATGGTGATGCGTGGTATTGGCAGATTGTATCATGGTTGCTCTGGCTGATGGCTTTTGTGCTGGCGGTAGTCAGCGGTATTGTCACGTTTGTAACACTCGGTTCGGCAGTCTCAGCGCCGTGGCTGGATCTGTTGGCCGTGCGTACAGAAGCGATCTCCGGGCGTGAAGTCACTGAGCAGGATCAAGCCTGGTTACCGATGATCATGCAAAGCCTGGGGAATTCTGTGCGACCACTGTTGGGACTGCTGCTATGGGGAGTAATAGCGCTGCTGTTTTTCTGGGTTCCACCACTGGCAACTGCAATCTGGACCTACGGTGCTGTCCGATTCTTGAGTTTTGAATTGATTGATACGAACGCATCACGTCGCAGCTGGGATTACAGACAACGTAAATCCAAGCTTGTTGAAAAGCGCTGGTTCTATCTCGGTTTTGCAGGCCTGGCCATGTTGATGATGATGGTGCCAATCGTTAACCTGCTGGTGATTCCGGCAGCAGTGGTGGGTTTGACTCAGTTTCTATCAAAGGAGAATTAATCCAGTTGGCTTAGCATTGATGATGGGAAAGATACTGTGACCTGCAGACCGCCGAGTGAATCTGATTTCCCGAGTTCTAGTTCACCATTGTAGGCTTCAATAATTTCTCCAACAATGGAGAGGCCAAGGCCATGCCCCTGTTTGGATTCATCCAATCGAATGCCGCGGCCGAGCACCAATGATTGCTCCTTTTCGCTCATGCCCGGGC
>JAJFLF010000270.1 GCA_021772845.1 Mariprofundus sp. | reverse complement strand
CAGGGCAACCAGTGAGACCATAACCACAGCCATGGCACCTGTAGCGCCTGATATCATGCCGGGGCGCCCGCCAACCAATGATGTCACCAGTCCCATCATAAAAGCGCCATACAGGCCAACCAGTGGGTTTACTCCGGCGACAAAAGCGAATGCCACCGCTTCAGGCACCAAAGCAAAAGCAACAGTCAGGCCGGATAGAATATCATCCTTGGACTTGGCGGCGTGGTCATAATAGAGCTGAAACATGGGGACTCCTCGTCAATCTTGGGCGCGGCATGCTAGAGCAGGCGAGGGCTAGCGCAAGTTGTAGAGATGTCGATCAACTTATTCTGCTTCTTAGTAAGTAGAACTCTGGCTTAAGTTGTTGCAGCATTGCACTATGTTATCTCGAACACTTGAAGGTAAACGTATTCTATTAACACGCGCTGTGGAGAGTTTTCCGGCTCTAGATCGTGTGCTGCTCACCAGAGGGGCAGAGCCTGTTCATTTGCCCTGTTTAGAAGTTGAAGAGATATCGGATGCCCTGCAACAATCCATTTCATCCATCTCATGGTATAGCGATATTGTGTTTACCAGTAGCAATGGTGTACAGGTTCTCAAAAATGAGATGGATCGTCAGGGGCTGTGCCTGAGTAGTGAACTGAATGGAAAACGTATTGCGGCGGTAGGACAGAAAACGGCTGATGCGCTTCGACGCTACGGCGTTCATGTTGATATTATTCCTTATATTGCATCACAAGACGGCTTGCTTGCAGCATATGCTGTCAATGGATTACCAAAGACGCTGCTTTTCTTTCGCGCAGAAGAGGGGCGTGATGCGCTTCATGATGTGCTGCAATCACAGGGTGTCGAGGTGACAATGGTGCATACGTATCGCACCGTGTGTCCTCAACGTGATGCGTCAGATGCGATTCAACGCGTTCAGAATGGCGAGATCAATGCTGTGCTGCTTGGTAGCCCGAAAACAGCACGTTTTTATATTCAACGCATTGGATCCATTGAGCTTGCTGATAAACCAGCCATCGTGGTGATCTCTGAATCATTGGCTGAGGCAGTGCGTGCGATGGGCCTGAGCGTGCAGGTTGTAGCAAAACACGCTAGTTTTGAGGCGATGCTCGACGCTTTGAGCGAGTACTTTGATAGCCCTACTGTTTGATGGAGTTTTAATATGTCCCTGCCTGATCATTCCCTACCTGACTTAGTCGTTCGTCCTCGCCGCTTGCGTGGCAATGCTACGATTCGCCGCATGGTGCGCGAAACAAACCTGTCTGTAGCCGATCTGATTTACCCCCTGTTTGTTGATGAGGCGATCACCGAGGCTGTTGAGGTGGTGAGTATGCCGGGTGTTAAGCGTATCCCACTCTCTCAGGTTGAAACGGTTGTGAAGGAAGTAGAGGCGCTGGGTATTCCCGGTGTGATTCTATTCGGTATTCCAACTGAAAAAGATGCCATTGGTTCTTCCGGCTGGGATGATAATGGGATCGTACAGAAGGCTATTCGCGCAGCTAAAGCGGCGGCTCCTGATATGTGTGTGATCGCCGATACATGTTTTTGTGAATATACCGATCATGGTCATTGTGGTGTGCTGTGTGGTGAAGAGGTGGATAACGATGCCACCCTGCTTAATCTGCAAAAAGAAGCGGTCTCTTATGCCGAAGCCGGTGTCGATATCGTTGCTCCATCAGGCATGATGGATGGCATGATAGCTGCGATTCGCTCTGCTCTGGATGCAGCTGGTTTTACCGATCTTCCGATCATGTCGTATGCGGTGAAATATGCTTCGGGTTATTTCGGCCCATTCCGTGATGCAGCTGATTCAGCACCGAGCTTTGGTGATCGCTCCACCTACCAGATGGACCCGGCCAATCGCCGAGAAGCCTTGAAAGAGGCCGAGCAGGATGTGAAAGAGGGCGCTGACATGTTGATGGTGAAACCGGCCCTGGCATATATGGATATTATTCGTGAAGTAAAAGATGCCACACAATTGCCGATGGCGGTGTATAATGTGTCAGGCGAATATGCTATGGTGAAAGCTGCTGCAGCCAATGGTTGGATTGATGAGAAACGTGTGGTGCTGGAAACGATGTTAAGCTTTAAACGTGCCGGTGCTGATTTGATTCTTACCTACCATGCCCTTGATGTGGCACGTTGGTTGCAAGAAGATGAACTGAAGAAAGGTTGAACCGGTATGGGTGATAAGGTGGATAATACGATCGATAAGAAAGAAGTTGATGAAGCATCGATTGAAGCGGTAATTGCTGAAAGTGCTAGTGCTGATTCATCGGATAAAAAGAAAGCGGAGATTGAAAAAAGTTCTAATGCAGGCACCTATTTTATTGCGCTGATCTTGCTTATCGCAGCTATTGTTGGCGGGTTAACGCTGACCGGTCAGTTACAACCACTGTATGAATCACTTACAAATCCTACTACTACTGAGCTTGCTGCTGTGCCGGAGCAGGCCGAACCCTTTGTGGCTCAGCCCGGTTCTCTTATTGAGCCAAGCCCATATTCACAGACTCAGCCAACAGGAGCTGCAATTCATCCTGATATGGAAGATGAACCTGCTGGTCTAGACCCTGATGCTAACGCTGCTGTTGATGCTGCGCCTGGTACGGTTCATGGCGGAGTCAAGCGTCCTGCAGGTGATGCTGTAAATGATCTGCTGTATAGCATTGATAGCTTGCGAAATGCTTTATGGCGTCTGGAAGAGTCTCAAAAGATATTACAACATAGTTTAGTCGAACAGCAGCAGATGAACCTGCAGGTGCGGTTACGCTGGATTGCTGATGCGGAAAGCCGTTTGCCGCAGATACAGTTGGCTTGGGAAGAGATATCTCTGCTTCCAGGCCTGAATGAGCTGCAGCGCCAGCAAGCTGTGGATATGCATACGTTGGCCCGAGCCAATGTACAGCGATTAAATCAGTGGCAAGGAAGTTTGCAAAAATGGGCAGAGGCTCTTACAACACCTCTGCATGAAAATGTACTGCCGCAGCCTGAGCATGCTTGGCTGGCCTGGATTGTTGGTCAGTTCCAGTTGCGTCAGGCGCCTTCGCAAGAGGCCAGAACACTGGCTGATTTGAGAGGGCGTTTGCTTGATTCCGCACGTCAGCTGACATTGCAATCATGGCCTGATCAAAGTGCATGGCAGCGTTTGCATGCCGAGTTATTATTGCAAATCAAAGCGATGCAAGCTGGTGATGAGAAGGCGGCGGTTGAAACAGGGTTGCCGGTTGATTTTGAAGGCATACAGGTTGATATCAACACCTTGCGGCAAACAGCCCAGCACTGGGTCAGTGATGTTCAGCATGAAAGCATGCAGCTGGAACGTGTTCCACAGGACAATATGCAGCAGGGAGGTATGTTATGAGACTGGTACTCGCGCTCATCTCTGTTCTGGCAATCAGTATTGCACTGATTGTATTCCCTGATATTGCCGATCAGGCACTGCGTGTCGAAGCGTTTGGCTGGGTATTTGAAACACGGCAAGGGGCATTTATTGTCGCCCTGCTGTTACTGCTGTTTGTGCTCTGGTTAATGCGCAGTTTGATTGCGGCGCTGTTTGCAGGGCCGGGTATGGCATGGCGCTCATTGCGTATGGGTAGTCGTAAACGGCGTGAGAAAAACCTCAAAGAAGCGTTGGCACAATGTCTGGATCAACGTGGAGACACAGGCATCAAAGGTTTTAAACGTAGTCGTGGTGTATTGCCTGACTGGGGATTGGATATGCTGCGTACGATGGCGACTGCTGCGCATAAACTGCCATCTCCAGTTGAACAGAAGAATGAGAACAGCTTAAATACTGTGCTGGCGGCGCGAATCGCAACCGATCCGCATGCGCACCCCAAGCCTGATTTATCTTCGCGTAAAGCGCATCTGGACGCATGGTTGCTGGCGCATCCCGGAGCACCGTTAGCGGTTAGCCGACTGTCGGATCTGGCGGAAGAAGAGGGTGACTGGTTACGTTGCGCGGAAATGCTGGAGGCAGAATTAAAACATGGACACGGGCCCGCCGAATCGGTGCAGGCCCGCCTTGTGCATGTGTATCTTGAGTTAACCAAACAGGATCCTGAACATGCCATTGTCTTTTTGAGAAAGGCATACCAGTTACAACCGGAAAATGTGGCAGTATTGCTGGCCTATGGACGCAGTTTGCTGGATTGTGATGATGCGAAAACTGCGCAGCGTTTGTGGTCCGGCCATTTGGAGCGCAGCAGTAGTGATGAGGTTGCAGCAGCGTTGTTGGAGTTGCTGCGCGATGATGCCATGCGAGCATACCGCAAATTGGAAAACAAAAAAGAGAGTTCAATCAATGATGCTCAGCGCTGGTTACGGGCTGAACTGGCTCATGCGGCCCATCTTGATGGTTTGGCGTTTGAACAGATGCAGAAACTGGCGGATGAGAGCGGAAACAGCGCCGCCTGGCAGAGTCTTGGGCGTTGGTATCAGGCTGTGAATAAACATGAACAGGCTGCCACGTGTTTTAGAGCTGCTTGTGAGACGGCTTAATCATTCATCCGATCAATCTTCGCTCCAGAGCGAGGGTGAGAAAAGGTATTCAGGCAGTCGCTTGAGTTCGGTGATGAAATAGAGACTGTTGTCTCCTTCAAGGTGAGATTTCGCACATAACCAGCCTCTGGGCCAGTCCGCAGCACCATTCGGCTTCTCTTCAATGACATGGGCAGCGAGATCCGCCAGACCATCGAGTAGTGCTCTATCTACCTCCTCGATAAACCGGCATTTACCACCCAGGTCCGGTGTCGCTTTGAAATAGAATTGATCACCTTTGGTGTCGACTTGTACCAACTCTACACTTATCTGTGGGTGCATGTTTTCAATTTCAGCAGCTATTTTTTTTGTGTACTTCAGCGCCAAAGGAGATCGATGGGTGGCAATGCGAATATGATGTTGAGTCACTTTGCCTCCATCTTACGTGTGGCTGAAATCAGGGCGTATGAATTTGATTTCTACGCTATTAAAACAACAGTGTATAATCGTTATTCCCAGAAGCCATGCGTAATAGGATAACGGCGGTCACGGCCAAAAGCGCGTTCGGTGATTTTCACACCCGGTGCTGCCTGGCGACGTTTGTATTCGGCCAATTGCAGTAGTCGAACAATGCGTTTGACTTCCGCTTTGTCATAACCACGTGCAGCAATGGCATCAACACCCAATCGTTCTTCAATATTGGCGCTGAGAATCGCATCCAGCACATCATAATCGGGCAGTGAATCGGAATCCTTCTGATCGGGACGCAGCTCGGCAGACGGGGGTTTGGTGATGGTGTTTTCAGGAATGATTTCCTGATTGCGGTTGATCCAGCGACACAATGCAAAGACATCTGTTTTGTACACGTCTTTGAGTACAGCAAAACCGCCTGCCATATCACCATAAAGGGTGGCATAACCGACTGCCATTTCTGATTTATTGCCAGTGGTAAGCACCATTCGGCCAGTTTTATTGGAAATGGCCATGAGCAGCACACCGCGCATGCGGGCCTGAATATTCTCTTCGGTGATATCGGGTTCTGATTTATCCCAGGCGGCAAAAGAGTCTGCCAGTGTGCTTTCAACAGAAGCAACGGCATCAGCAATTGGTAAGGTGATAGATTCAATACCGAGGTTGGTGACCAGCGCTTCGGCATCATCGATAGAGTGGTCACTGGAATAGCGGGATGGCAGCAATACAGCCAGCACATTGTCGGCTCCCAGTGCTTCGGCTGCAATCACAGCAGTGAGTGCAGAATCAATGCCGCCGGAGAGACCAATCACCACCTGTTTACAGCCATTACGTAACACGTAATCAGCCACTCCCATGACCAGTGCTTTGTGGATCTGCTCCATTGGTTCTGGTAACGGAACGATCTGATTGATGCCAACAGCACCCAGATTGATGATCTTCAAACAAGAGTCGAACAACGGTGCACGCATGAGCATATTGCCCAATGAATCCACAACGTGAGAGCCGCCATCAAATACAATTTCATCCTGGCCACCGACCGGATTAACGTAGACTACCGGCGCTGAAAATGCTTTAGCCCGGTTCTGCACCAGCGTTTCGCGGTCTGCTTGTTTGCCGATATGAAAGGGAGAGGCGTTCAGGTTGAGCCATACATCACATGCAATGTCAGCCTGCTTGGATGTCAGTTGATCATCCCACAAGTCTTCGCATACACCGATGCCAATGCGCCATCCATTGATTTCAAAGACGCTGCTATCACCAGAGCCGGCTTCAAAATATCTGCGTTCGTCAAAAACACCATAATTGGGCAGGCACTGTTTATCGTAGATGCCGATTATTTTTCCGCATTGGGCCAGAAAGACGCTGTTTTTTAGCAGATGCCCATCACGGCGCGGTGCACCAAAAACTACGCAGCTATTATGACTGGAGTTGACAACGGATTGGATCGCGGCCTCTACAAGATCCATGAAAGCCGGGCGCTGCAATAGATCTTCTGGAGGGTAACCGGTGATAACCAACTCCGGCAGCACAACCAAATCGCAATGCGACTCTTCAGCTTTGCCCATGGCTTGCTTAATAAGATTCACATTACCGTTGAGGTCACCAACGCGTGGTGCGATTTGGGCCAGTAATATTTTCATGTGCTTTCCAAGCGCGGTACAAACATCGCATCACCGTAGGAGTAGAAGCGGTAATCATGCGTTTTGGCATGTTCATAGGCAGCCAGCACACGATCCTGACCGGCCAGAGCTGCAACCAGCATGATTAACGTGGATTTGGGCAAATGAAAATTGGTCAATAAAGCGTCCACCATATGGAAATGGTAACCCGGATATATGAAGATGGAAGTTCTGGCTGCACCGGCTTGCAGGGTACCTTGCTGGCTGGCGGCTTCCAGTGTTCTAAGGCTGGTTGTGCCGACTGCGATGATGCGGTTGCCATCTGCTTTGGCTTGATTGATTGTCTCAGCAGTCTCTACAGGCACGACATATGCCTCTTCGTGCATGATATGTTCATTAAGACTATCGACCTGTACCGGTTGAAAGGTGCCGGGGC
>JAJFLF010000269.1 GCA_021772845.1 Mariprofundus sp. | reverse complement strand
CAGTTCGACTCGATCGTGGTGCATTTCCTGTTCGACGGTTCGAGCGGCCCTGGCAGCTTCGCTGTGCGAGTTACGCATACGCTTGCGTGACCGATTGACGTTGGCCAGCGCTTCGCGGTATTCATCCTCGCTGGTACCCTTAGCGATTAACTTGTTGGATAGCAGCGAGGCGATGAACTTTCGTTTCTGCCCTTCGGCGGTCCACGCTTGACACTGACTTAGATCGTTGGGATCGAGGGTGATGAACACCTCACGGCCCATATACTTATACAAAGCCGCATTTCCAGAGCCGAAGCCGATCCGTCGTCCAGCGACGTTGACCTTGACGCCATTGCCGCGAACTTTGTAGACACCACGACTTTGCATCAGAGACAGTAACTCACTGGGCTCGGCACGTTTGAGCCGCACGGCGGTGTTCCACATCTGCGTAGGCGTGTGACGCATCATGTCGTCTGCAGAGTGAGCCGTGCTGTGATAGATGTCGAGATATTCGCCGAGCGCTTTGGTTGCATGTTCCAGGGTTTGGACCGCGCTCTGATCGACAAGAGCCAAGGCCGCGTGCTTGGGCCAATCCTTGCCGAACTGTTTCTTCAGTTGCTTGCGCTTTTGCCTGCTGTAGCCACGACGAAGCTGCTCAACCACCTGGGGCTTGTGCATCACCGACTTACCGCAATAGGTTGCAAACGTGTTAGAGAACTGGCAATCCAGCGTACCGAACCAACGCTCTAGCGTGCCCTTGCTCCATGGCTGATAGGGAATGGCGTAGATTAACTTGATGCCCAGTTCTTCGGTGATTCCATCAAACTTCGAGCTGTCACAAGTCACTTTGGCTTGCTCGCGACGCTTGGCCTCTTCGTAGTTGCGGCCATGGAGCTTGCGGTAGGCGATGCGTTCATGTTTGGTCAGACCGGTAAGCAGCTTGGAAGTAAAGTCACGGCCGTTGTCGATGTGCAGTTCGTCGGGTATGGCGTAATCTCTAAACGCCATTAGATAAGCACTGATGATCGCTGCTTGATGTGGTGAAGGACCAAGGTGCCAGCCTACGATCATGCGAGAGCGAACGTCCTGAACAGCTGTGAGCCACGGTCGAAACTGCTTGCGGCCATCGGTCACCCAGAAATTACATTGATGGTGATCGGTCACATACAAATCGGCCGGCTGATAATCGCTGTAGTCCTGCGGCAGATAATCCATATATTTTTTGTTGTGAGCACTATCACCTTCTCGCATCAAGCAGGTGACGGCCAAGTTGTCGTGTTTTTCAAGCCACTTGGCGGTAGCTGAAACAGTGGCCGGCCATCGCCACTGGCTTGACTTTGCTTTGCGAAGCGTTCGAGTGTGACATTGTTTGATGGTCAAGTTATTACCGGCGTGATAAATCGAATAAAAGTACTCGATAGCTTCGGGTGAGCGGGAGACTTCGCTGTTGCCGCTGTAGCCGTCAACCAAGCCAGCGACACCGAGGATGTGACCATTGGGAGCTAACATCTCGTAGGCCTTGTCCCAGCCCTGCAATGATCGCACAGAGATTTTGAAGTCATCGCCCTCGGCTTGCTTGGCTTCGGCCACGATGCGTTTGGCTACGTCTAACTTGGTGTCGCCAGGCGATGCCGACCGGCAAGCCGTTCGCCACTGCTGCAACCAGCGAGCTTTGAGCAGCGCTCGATCGACAATGTGGTTGGGATACTTTTCACGCAGCGACTCGGCATCACGATCCTCGCGGGTACTGCGATCAATGCAGCGAGCCAGCGCAGGATCGACGCTACGATGCAGCCACCAGGTGGGCTTGCCCTTGCTGCTACTTGGCGGGCGCAACTGAGCCAGTCCCTGCTTGGACCAATGAGCCTGGGCGTTCCAGCGTAAGGTTCGCAAGGCCTTACTGGACAATTTGACTGCCTCGCAGATCTCGATGTAATCGTCGACAGCTGTAGCGGCACCTGATTGTCGTAGAGCCTGTGGCAAGGCGTACTCCTAGGCTGCTTGTTGGCGAGCGTTTTTAAGACGCTGTAAAAACATACCGAGTTTGGTTGCATCCTTGGTTGCATCAGATTGGCCGCTGTAACGGACTTCGAACTGCAGGACTTCGCTGCCGTCTGGCTTCTGTTTCCACAGAGCCTCCCAACCAACCGAGCAATAGTCGCAGTAAAGATAAGTGATGGAGTGGCCAACAAACTCCTCGCGGAGGTAGTGCTCGACGTTGACCGCACCACCGCACTCTTGACAACAATGAATCGCTGCGCCTGTCATTGGACTGACTCCTTTGTTTTGGCGTTGCAACGACAAATGGAACAGAGCTGTGTGAGTTGGCGCCTGATGCGAAGATCGTCGCCAGGGCCAAGCAACGCTACGTTCCGGGCCTTGTTGCTTCCGCAATCACAGCTGAGATGCTGACAGCGGTAGACGCCTTCGAAAAAGTACAGCCACAGGAAACTGGCGGCATAGATCAACAAAGTGTAGACCGCTAGTTCGATCAACTGACACCGCCTTTAATGTTATGCTGTTCGAGCTTGCCCATCACGGCTCGATGCAACAGATCAGAAGTTTGACGTTGCTCAAGGAAAGCGTCGTGGTATTCCATTATGTCTTGGCGATCGAGTTCGTTGATGTCGCCGTCGGCCAAAATGTTGGCCAGATGCTTCTGTTTTTCAGCGAAGAGGCCAGACTCTTCTACGGCGTCACGGAAAAACTGGGTCGAGGTCAGAGGTACCGGCTCTTTGAAATCAATGAGTTCGGCATGGTAATCATCAGGGATAAGTAGATTCACGATGCCAGGATTGTGCCAGCGAGTGAGTATCGCTCGCCAAAAACTGGTTGGTATGTTGCGAACGCCGCTACGGTATTCGCTGATGGTTTGGACGGAAAGCGAAGTCCAGCAGGCTAATACCTTAGCGCATACCAATGTTTCGATGCCAGTCTGTCGATCGCGGACTATCGGAGCAGAGTCGCAAATATGTGAAAGTAGTTCGGCGTCGTCTCTCATTTCAGGACTCATCTTTGCGGCCTCCGTGCCGAAACTTTGGATTAAGTTTTCCGTAGGCGATTGGTCGCCTAGCGGTTAGATTGAAAACAGTTCAAGTGCGCCCCAGCGAGCGGGAAAGGCTTAGCATGTTTGGCAGCGATAAACCGTCGGAACCGTCCGACGATCTTTGGATCAAACAAATGGCTAGATTGGAGGTCATGATTTGTTTTACTGCCTGCACGTTTTAGCTTTTCCCGCCCGCGATGGGCTTTGCCTATGTGGTACATACATGCCGCCAGGACCGCCCCGGCGGGCTTTGCGGATCGTTATCGCCGCTTGTGGCGGCGGTCGTTTATGTCGGTGACTGCTTTGTGACGCCTGACGTCCTGCCAGACTTGCTTGGCCAAAACGCTAAGCGAGCAAATGGTATCTTTGACGGTGAACGAGATTGACTCGCCAGCTCGCTGGTCAGTGATCTGGATAGTGAAGCCACTTCTGGGTGTTTTGCGTTTTCGCATGGCTAGGAGGCCTTCCTTCGCTTATTACGTTTGACTCGAATTGTTTGCTTTCGAAGCGGCTGATCGATGTTGCGAATTTCGCATTCGCGATCGACTAGCCAAGCCAACTCGCGCATCATGGACCTACGATCTTGATTAGCAAGTTGCTTAAGAGCATCTCTAGTTACGTCAGTTGCCCTGATGTTTACGTACTTTTGTTGGGGAGCGTGAGTGCTCATGCAGTAAATATACACGATGTATGCACGATGTCAATACATTATACATAATTTTCGCACATTGTAGTTCATTGACAAGGCGCAAGTTGTTGCTACACAAAGAGTTATATGCAAAAAAGAGGTAACAAATTTGTGCTTAATCTAAGTATGAGCATTCCGATCGGGACCGGAGTGCAATCGCTGATGGCATGGTCAGACGAGAATCAGCACAACTATACGGCTTCCGAAATTATCTGTGCGGCGATAACAAATCTATTCAAGCATAACACGCACGAAGAGGTGATCAAAATTATCTCAGAGAACCGCTTATTCAGCGAAAAGGATGTTACTCAATTTGTGGATACGATAGCTGGTCCTGGGAAGCGTGAGGCGAAGGAATGCTTAAAAGGTGTTTTTCAAGAACTTCGACAAAATCAACGGGCAAGTCGTCGAGAATAGCTGCTACATGTTCAATTGCCTTTGATTTGCGTTCGATCAGTGTGCTTGCCACGGCCACCTCCTTGAAATGAATTCCATGCAGTTCCGTCTGCACGTTGGCATTGTAGCACGGCTGCTACATCAAAGTACAGAAAAAAATGGCGTGTCCACGACATTAAACACACCGCGACTGCATTGGTTTCAAACCGAGTGGCTGTCCTCCTTGACAGGCGATTCCATGGCCTTCCGCTCGGCTTGACAAGATGGCTGGCATTGGTCGACTGACCAATCGAACACTATTGTATGGTTTCTGTTAGGGAAGTCAAGGGCTTAATTATGGCGATGAACTGTGCAAAATGTAACCAAAAGTGTAGCCAGGCGTTCGAATGGTGTCCGAGGTGCGGTAGTAAACTAATTTCATTTGAACAAGAAGACTGGCGAAAGTTTCACTTCGTATTGGAATCTGGAAGATCACTGGGATTGTTTTTTACACTGGCAGGTATTATTGGTTTCTTTTTTTCTTTGGGCAGCGACACCCCTGGGACTACGTTAGGATCGCTGCAGGCATTTTTCATAGGAATTTGT
>JAJFLF010000268.1 GCA_021772845.1 Mariprofundus sp. | reverse complement strand
AGGACACTCCCCGCAGTTATTAGCGGAATCAAATGGCGTATTTGCCCAAACAGCAACAGAGTTTTGATCAGTAGTATCATAGACAGGGAACTGCGGCGCGATGATCTGCCAGATACCAGTGTTATCCCGCACTTCCAGTCTCAGACCATCCCAATCAACTTCTGCATCCACCCAGATGCGCATGGTCAGAATCGGCTGAGTAGCTCCGGCCAGATCTATCAACGGCAGGCTCACTCCATCATTCATCGAGTTAGCATAGTCGCCAGCCAGATTGGTTGCCCATACATTGCTGCCTGAAAAGGCTGCGCCCGGCCCTGAAACAGGAGCACCTTTACTCCAGTTGGCAGTAGCAGGACTCATTTGTGCGGCATCAGCGCCATCAAATGCCAGCAATGTTCCAACCGGTATAGTCACAGGCATAGAAGCCGGATCACGTGGGTTGGTGCCTTCCCACACTTCCAGTGCATCATTAAAGCTATCGGCATCGGTATCGGCCACTGTTGGGGCGGTACCGTAACTGTTGATTTCCAACTGATTGCTCAGGCCATCGCTATCATTATCAAGCACAGGATCGAACAGGTTCACGGTCACTGTTGTTAGAGCTGAATCGGCTGGTGCCGTATCTGTCGCTATAAAGTTGAATGAGACATAAGCGACACCTGATGCTGCTGCTGTTGGTGTAAAGATCACACGATGGAAGGTGGTGTCTGCAACAACTGTATTGGCCACAGTAATCGCAGCACCGGGTGTAATGCCATCGGCGGTCTGATAGAGCGTGCCAGTACCAACAGCTGGCAAGCTGCTGATTTTATATGTCAGTGCATCCCCATCCACATCCGAACCACCTAACCAGATTGTTTCAGAACTGTTCATGAACATATTAACTGTGGCCGGTGCTACTTGCAGATTCTGATTATCCACCACACTCCAGAGCGGAAGCGTAGCTCCCGCTAAAGTTCCGTGATTGGCATTGGCTGTAGCATCATTTGCCACAGTTCCAGTCGCATCATCCAGCTTCCAGTTGCTAACCAGTCCAGCTTCACCTCCTGCCAGCACACTATTCATGCTCGCCTGAATCTCTGCCTGTGTACGCACTACGCTCCACAGGCGCACGTCATCAATCTGACCGGCAAATGGGAATACCCCAGCGTTCGACCCGGCCCAACCGGCACCGCCATAACCGAAACCGATCTGGTTCACAGTTGTTCCCGCCACCGTCTGCGCACCACTGTCTGTTCCAACCAGTGCACCATCCAGATAAAGAGTCTGCACAGCTCCTGCAACATTTCCAGTCAGAGCCACATGATGCCACTGACCGTCATTAACCACTGTAGTGCTGGATATCAGTGTTCCCAGACCATTCCACAGTTTCCCGCGCAGCAAACCATCGGTACCCACATAGATAGCAGGTATATATGCAGATGCCCCTGCATTCTGATAACCCAACAGCACACCCGAAGCAGTGGTCCGGAACCAGAGCTCAATAGTCTTGTCTGCTACTGTATCGATCAATCCATTCGGCAAAGACAACTGATCATTCACACCATCAAAGGTAAGACCCGATTTCGCCAGATTCATGCCTGCAGTCGGGGTAGCATTGGCTACACTGGACGCGTTCAGCGGATCGGAGCCATAAGCCACTTCGATGCCATCATTAAATCCATCACCATCGCTATCTGCATTGAACGGATCAAGACCAACATGCCCCACTGTATTGTACTCATTGATAACACCAGCAATTCTATCGCTATCCGGGTCACTACCCTCTTCATCCACACGCAAATCATCCAGATACACTCCGGCGGCTTGCGTATTTCCATCGGAAGAGAAATTAACACGCAGTTTCAGCTGCTGCCCGATATATGCTGTTAAATCAAAGGCCGTAAACATATATCCGGATGCGCCGGTTGTTGGAGCACCGATATCACCCCAGGCCGGATTAGATGCAATATTATACAGTTTACCATTATAAGGGCGTATCAACGATTCAATACGTGTCCATACACCAGCAACCAGTGCTTCCACTTTGGCACCGTCATAGTTTGCTTCCACATCCGACCAGAGGCGGAAACTCAAGGTTGGTGCAGTTGCTCCCGTGAGATCAATCTGTGGTAAATAGAGTGCATTGTCAGTCTGATTGCTCAGATAGGTACCACTCAGATTGGTTGCCCATACTGTGCTGCCTGTAAACGCTGAAGCAGGACCGCTGGTTGGTGCACCCTGAGCCCACAAGGTACCGTTGGTTGCTACACTTGCATCCATCACACCGGAACCCGGTATCACTGTTGTTGCACCAACAAAACCAACAGCTGGGTTAAACGGAGCGCTATCCGCACCATCGTTGGCACCATCACCATCCGTATCAGCGACAAATGGGTCCAACCCGACATTACCGACTGTATTCCACTCATTCAAAATACCATTCAGACCATCGGCATCCGGATCACTACCCTCTTCATCGACACGTATATCATCCAGATATACTCCAGCTGCATGCGTACTGCCATCCGCTGAGAAGTTAAATCGTAGCTGCAACTGCTGTCCGATATAAGGAGTGAGAGATACCGCAGTGAATACATATCCGGCAGCACCTGTCGCCGGAGTACCTATATCACCCCAAGCTAGATCCAACGCATGGTTATCAACCTTACTATCATATGCCGTGATCGGCGAATCAATGCGTGTCCAAACACCCGCAATAAACGCTTCAAGTTTGGCTCCATCAAAATTCACTTCCACATCCGACCAGAGTCGGAAACTCAGCGTTGGTGATGTTGCTATGGAAAGATCAATCTGTGGAAGGTAAAGCATGCTATCACGTTGATAAGCCGTATAATTTCCAGTCAGGTTGGTCGCCCACACAGTAGTTCCGGTAAAAGCTGCACCAGGACCGCTGGTGGGTGTACCCTGAGCCCACAATGCACTGTTACTCACAAGTGCTGCATCCATCACACCTGAACCGACCGCCACCGTTGTTGCACCAACAAAACCAACAGCTGGATTTCCTGGTGCACTGTCCGCAGCCACACCACCATCCAAAGCACCATCACCATCGCTATCTTGAACGAATGGGTCTGCCCCCAGCGTGATTTCATTCAGAATACCACTAAGACCATCACCATCCGGATCAGTCAGCTCGTTATTGAGTCGTAAATCATCAATATAGGCGCCAGCTTTAGCTGTCGAGTTATCTGCGTACATATACAATCGTGCATAGAGCATTTGACCAGCAAATGCACTCAGATCAAAGCTGACCAGTTTATATCCATTCGATGTCGTTGTTTGCCGTGCCCATGTCGCTTTAGCAGTACCATTATTATCATCATTCGAATCATATGCTGGTATATTCGGGCTTATAATCTGTAACAAACCATCAGCCGTTTGTGCTTCAAGCCGCAAACCATCAAACAGATCTTCATTGTCAGCCCAGAGACGGAAGGTAAATACCGGTTGTGCTATGGCATTCAGGTCCAGTTTAAAATGCATGCTTCCCTGAACAAGACTGGGATATGACCCTGCCAGCTTGGTAGCCCAGACTTTAGTACCACTGTAGGCGGCAGAGGGCCCGGATGTGGGCGCACCATATTCCCACATCGAAGCATTCCCTGCTGTAATGATGCCACCGTTGTCCGCTTCAAAGTCCAATAAAGCGTTTCCAGCCAGCGTAGCCGAATAATTATTCGCCACCAATGGATCAGAACCTAAGATATAATATTCCCATCCATCTTTGAGGCCATCACCATCTGTATCCGCAAGCGCCGGATTGGTACCGATAGCTGCTTCATCAGCATCCAGAATACCATCTGAATCACTATCTCCTGCCCGAATCGGTTCATAAAGCATTACACGACCAGTCATGGCACCGGCTATCTCAACGGCAGTAGTCTGGTTGACAGATTTAATATTGTCCGACAATGAAATACCGGAACCTGCATCCCCACTTG
>JAJFLF010000267.1 GCA_021772845.1 Mariprofundus sp. | reverse complement strand
TATTTCACATGTTTGTTTATAGACAATCATTGAAATAACCTTATATCAATCCAACAACAGCCGCTTTACATGCATCCATTAACGGATCGGGATAAACACCCAGCGCAACAATTGCAATAGCTGTGATCACAACTGTAGCTTGCATCATCCTACTCTCAGCGAACACAAACTCAACACGTGCTTCATCGAAGTAGATGTATTTAACCACGCGAATATAATAAAAAGCACCAACTGCTGAAAACAACAATGCATATAGCACCAGATAGAGATGTCCTGCTTCGATAGCGGCAATAAACACAGCGTATTTAGCCCAGAACCCTGCTAGGAATGGAATACCACCGAGTGAAAAGAGGAACAGGCCCATAGCAAGTGCATAACCCGGTCGTACTTTTGACAAACCTGCAAAATCATCCAGTAACTCGCCCTGAATACCTTCACGACGCATCAATATGATGATTGCGAATATACCAAGTGTCATAATCAGATAGATGGACAGATAGATCAGAATACCAGCATAACCCTCAGCATTACCTGCAATCACACCCAAAATCACAAAACCAACATGACCGACAGTAGAGTAGGCCAGCATGCGTTTGATATTGCGCTGTGCTATAGCTGCAAGATTACCCACAGCCATCGTTAGAATTGCCATGCCAGTCAGGATAGTCATGTACTCAGCCTGCAGAGCAGGCAAAGCATCAACCGCAATGCGGATAATCACTACAAACCCTGCCACTTTAGGCGCAACAGACATAAAGGCTGTAATTGGCGTTGGTGCACCTTCATATGCATCAGGAGTCCACATATGAAACGGTGCCATCGACACCTTAAACGCAAGACCAGCCAGCAAGAACACCAAACCAAGCAATACAGCTGGATCAGAAGCATTATCTGCTGCAGAGAGTGCCGCCCCCATACCGGAATAATCAAAGCTCCCACTTACACCATAGAGGAACGTGATACCGTATAACAACATGCAAGATGAGAGTGCACCGAGAATGAAATATTTCAGCGCAGCTTCATTTGAGCGCAATACTTCACGCTGGTAACCCACCAACACATAGATACACAGAGCCATAAGCTCCATGCCGAGATAGAGAATAATGAAGTTGGTTGCTGAGACCATCAGCATCATGCCCAGCATGGCAAACAGCATCAGCACATAATATTCACCGACATGATTCTCATCCTTCATATAATCAATGGAGATAATGATCGAGATCGCCGTAGCTGCAAAGATGAGCAACTTGCTAAAGGCCGCAAATGGATCAAATACAAAGAAACCATAAAACGCTTCGATAGTGCCAGCCGGATAGAGCTGAATGGTTGCAATTGCAGCCACAACAATGGTCATGATCGCAAGGTATGCAGTCCATATCTTATTCTCTTTTGAGATGAACAGATCTACCAGCAGCAGGACCATCGCCAACGCTGCCACAATCATTTCGGGCAGCAGTGTGATCAGATGATCAGGGAACGGAAACGGGAATGTCACATTAGCCATGGTTTACTTCCTTCAATGATGCACTGCTGCATCAGCAGCAGGCATAGCCTGAAGCAGAGCCGCAGCGGCATCTAACTTAGATGTTGAAACCTGATCAATCAGATGAGATACGGACACGTGCAAGAAATCCAGTACTGACAGCGGATAAAAACCGATCCACAGTGTAAGAGCTATCAATGGCACAAAATAACCAAACTCCCGGAACGTCATATCCTGCATGGTCTTGACACTATCTTTAACCAACTCGCCCATGACCACACGCTTATACATCCACAATGTATAACAAGCCGACAGCACTACAGAGGTCGCAGCAGCAACGGCTATCCACATAGGTGAAACACCTAAGTGAGTTGGGGCTGCTTCAAACGTACCAATCAACACCATGATTTCACCCACAAATGCAGATGCTCCAGGCAATGCAATGTTCGCCATGCAGAAAAACAGAAAAACAGCAGCAAATACAGGCATCACATTGACTACACCACCATAATCACCGATCTCTCGTGTATGCAATCGGTCATACATCACACCGACACAAAGAAACAGTGCAGCAGCAACAAAACCATGAGAGATCATACCAATCACCGCGCCTTCAAGTGCGGCCTGTGTAAACATGAATGTACACAGTGTTACAAAACCCATATGCGCAATGGACGAATAAGCGATCAATCGTTTCATATCGGTCTGCATCATTGCGACCAGTGAAATATATACAATCGCCACCAGAGAGAGAGAGACCATCAATGGAACAAAGTATTGCGATGCATCCGGCAACATAGGTAGTGAGAAACGCAAAAAGCCGTAGGCACCCATCTTCAACAGGATACCAGCCAGAATCACAGAACCCGCGGTAGGCGCTTCAGTATGCGCATCCGGCAACCATGTATGCACTGGCCACATCGGCACCTTCACTGCAAAGGCGATAAAGAACGCAATCCAGATCCAGAACTGCCATGTGAAATCAAATGGATAATCCATGAAGGCCAGCATGCTGAAGGTGTTACCTGCTTTGTAGTACATTGCAAGCACTGCAATCAACATCAACACTGAACCGGCAAGGGTATACAGGAAGAACTTGATGGTAGCATAAACGCGGTTCTTACCACCCCAGATACCAATGATCAGATACATCGGAATGAGCAACGCTTCCCAGAAGAAGTAGAACAGAATTGCATCAAGAGAACTGAATACACCGATCAAGGTTGTTTCCAACACCAGGAAGGCAATCATATATTCTTTCACGCGAGTCTGAATACATGACCAGGCCGAGATGATACAAATCACAGTCAACAAACTGGTCAATACAATGAATGGCATAGAGATGCCATCGATACCCAGTTGGTAATTGATATTAAATGCAGGAATCCAGTGATGGAATTCCTCAAACTGCATATGCGCAGTTGTCGTATCGAATTGCAACGCCAGTGGCAATGTCACTAAGAATGTTGCAACTGCAACAATCAATGATGCCCAGCGCACAGCATTATCACCGCGCACGAATAACCAGATAACCAATGCACCCAGCGTTGGCAAAAAGATGCTCAGCGACAGGATTGGAAAGTCCAGAACGTTATGTAGTTCCATCGTCGTTCTCTCCCCTTAACCGTTCAACAGCAAATAGGTAAGGAATCCGAAGACACCTATAACCATCGCAAATGCATAATGAAATACCATTCCGGTTTGCATCGCCCGCATGCGCGCGGCACCATTTTTAATCGAATCAATAACACCACGGTGAATAACACCCTTATCAATCATTCCAAGGTCACCGGTTTTCCAGAAGAAATTACCCAGACGGCAGGTAGGTGCCACAACGTATCGATCGTAGAACTCATCCCAGTACCATTTATTCAATAAAAATGTATAAAGTGGACCTGCGGCTTTCGCAATCTTGGCAGGCATGGCCGTTTCACGGAAATACATCACATAAGCCAGACTAATACCACCGATAGCCAACCAGAACGGCATGGTCAGTAAAAAGTGGAACATACCATGCTCTCCGTGCTCAGCCAGTTTCATGAGCGGATTATGGGCATCAAGAACAAACAAGCTGGTTCCGAAAAAGCCTTTAGCAATTTCCGGGTTAGCAATATCCAGATACATCACGCCCCACATACCGGAAAACACAGCGCCGATAGCAAGAACCACCAATGGAATGGTAATCACTTTAGGAGACTCATGCAGTTGCGCTTTGGTTTGGGGATCTACGCGATCAGAGTTATGGAATGTCAGGAAGAACATACGGAATGTATAGAAAGCAGTCATAAAGACACCGGTCAACAGTGCAAACGAAGCAAACGTGCCGACCCAGCCGTATTCCGTAAACTCACGCATCATGGTTGCTTCAATAATCAGATCTTTGGAGAAGAAACCAGCGAATGGAGGTACGCCTGAGAGAGCAAGGGCCGCCAACAACATCGTGATATAAGTAACTGGCATATATTTGCGCAGCTGACCCATCTTACGAATATCCTGCTGAGCCAGAACCGCATGAATCACAGAACCAGCTGCCAGGAATAACAGTGCTTTAAAATAAGCATGTGTCATCAGATGAAAGATACCGGCTGAATATGCCGATACACCACAGGCAACAAACATATAACCCAGCTGTGAACAGGTAGAATATGCAATCACGCGTTTAATATCGTTCTGCACCAATCCGATCGTTGCGCACATCCAGGCTGTTATCGCACCAACCAATACCACTGCAGCAAGTGCAACTTCAGAGAACTCAAACATTGGAGAGAGGCGAGCCACCATAAACACACCCGCAGTCACCATCGTTGCAGCATGGATCAATGCAGAGATAGGTGTTGGGCCTTCCATGGAGTCCGGTAGCCATGTGTGCAACGGCACCTGACCGGATTTACCCATCGCACCAATAAACAGGGCCAGACAAATAAAGGTGATCGCTGAAAATTCCCAATCAAAGAAACTGAGTGATGCATTTTGTGCAACCAGATCAGGCACCATGGCGAAGACAACAGAATACTCGACGCTGCCAAAGAAGTACCAAACTGCCAGAACACCGACAAGAAAACCGAAATCACCAATGCGATTCACAATAAATGCTTTCATTGCAGCATGGTTGGCAGACTCACGTTTGTACCAGAAACCGATCAGTAAATATGAGAACAGACCCACCGCTTCCCAGCCAAAGAACAGCGTGAAGAAGTTATTACCCATAACCAGCACCAACATGGAGAAGGTAAAGGCGGAGATATACGAGAAGAAACGCGAGTAACCCGGATCACCATGCATATAACCGATGGTATAAATATGCACACAGGCAGATACGATGGTTACAGTGATCATCATGATTACGGTCAGGCGATCAATCAGCATACCTACCGGTACAACAAAATCACCGGCTACCATCCACGTCCAGAAGTTGCCCTCAAACGATGCGCCGGCCAAAACCTGCGTAAAGACATGCACAGACAGCAGGGCTGACAAAATGACAGCACCGGAGGTTATAATATGCGATAGTTTTTCTTTTAAAGCCCACCCAAACAGGCCGACCAACAGCGCTGCCAACAGTGGCAATGCAGGAATGGCGAGCAGTTCAGTAGTATTCAATGCCGTTACTTCCACTTTACTCCCCCTTAACCCTGCAACGTATTGATGTCTTCAATTTCAATCGAACGACGTAGTCGATAGAAGCTCACCAGAATTGCCAAACCAATAGCTACTTCACAAGCGGCTACGGTTAATACAAAAAACACAAAAATTTGACCGGATATATCATTCAAAAAGTGTGAAAAAGCCACCAGGTTAATATTCACAGCCAATAACATCAGCTCAATGCACATCAAGATTGCGATGACATTTTTACGGTTTAGAAACAGCCCGATCACACCAAGTGAAAACAGTGCAGCTGCAACAATGAGGTATTCAGATAATCCAACCATTACATACTCACCTTGCGCACACGATCTTCTCTGCGCACATTCACCT
>JAJFLF010000266.1 GCA_021772845.1 Mariprofundus sp. | reverse complement strand
GGGTGTCGAGCAGATTGACTTCAAAGTCTTTGCCGCCGCTTACATAATTGAATTTCATCACAGAGGATGCCACGGAAATGCCACGTTCTTGCTCAATTTTCATCCAGTCGGACGTGGCGTGCCTGCTGGCTTTACGGGCCTTTACAGCGCCGGCCATCTGAATAGCGCCACCGAACATCAATAGTTTTTCTGTCAGCGTTGTTTTACCCGCATCCGGATGCGAGATAATGCCAAAGGTGCGACGTTTTGCGATTTCAGTGGAAAAGCTCATGGGTTCCTCATGGTAATAGGAGATGTCGTTTTTAACGCTATCTCTTTAATGGCGCGCAGTGTATCCAAATCATAGGCATTTATGAATGTCTTACTGGTTTTCATAACTTTAATTGTACCAGTCATTGCGCGGCTGAGGGCAAACCGTAGAGTGCTCGCATGTCTTATTTGGTACTAGCGCGGCGCTGGCGACCGCAGAAATTCGCTGATCTTGTTGGTCAGGATGTGGTGGTTCGCACCCTTAAAAATGCTTTGCTTAGCGGTAATTTAGCGCATGCTTATCTGCTATGCGGTATTCGTGGGGTGGGTAAAACAACCATTGCCAGGCTGATGGCGATGGCGGTGAACTGTGAAACCTCTACCACTGGTGAGCCCTGTGGAGAGTGTGCAGCTTGTAAAAGTATTGCCGATGGTGCCAATCTGGATGTGCAGGAAATGGATGCCGCCAGCCATACCGGTGTTGATGATGTGCGCGAAATTCTTGATGGTGTACGTTATCCACCCACAACGCTGAAAACCAAAGTATATATTATTGATGAAGCGCATATGTTGTCCAAGAATGCGTTTAATGCGTTATTGAAAACGCTGGAAGAGCCGCCTGCGCATGTACTGTTTATTCTGGCGACGACAGAATCGGATAAATTGCCGGTAACGGTGCGTTCGCGTTGTCAGCGTTTTGATTTGCGTCGTTTAGGGCAGGGTGAAATACGCGATTATCTCAAACATGTATTCGAAGCGGAATCTATTCGTGCTGATGATGATGCATTAGCAGCGATTGCACAGGCTGCCGATGGCAGTGTGCGTGATGCGCTATCTCTATCTGAACGGGTGTTGGCCTATTCGCGTGAGCATCTGAAAGCCAGCGATGTAACATCAGCGTTGGGTTTAGTAGGTTATGCACTGAACAGAGCTCTATCTGAGGCGGTGTTTGCAGCAGATGCTGCTTTGGCTCTGCAACGTTTCCGGGATGCGGTTGCAAGTGGTTATGGTGTACGCTCTCTGTTAGAAGAATTAAGCCGTTTATGGCATCAGCTGGCCTGCATGCAGGTGGATGCAGGACTGTTGGATGCGGAAATTGATGCAGAGCACCGTGATTGGTTGGCTCAGCAATATGGGCGGTTAAACGCACAAGCTCTGGATCTGCGTTATCAGGTGTTGTTGCAGGGGATTCGTGATTTGGTACTGGTGGATGAGCGCATGGGTGCCGAAATGGTGCTGATGCGTTTGTGTGGTTTAAATGCAATTTCTGAAGTGGTAGGTGCTGAACCTTCACAGGCAGGAATAGGTTCAAGCTCAGATCAAGTAGATTCTGGTCGTTCGGGTTCGGTTGGTTCCGAAGCGAAGTGTTCTGAATCGAATCGCTCTGATTCAGAACGATCTGAATCAATGGCCTCAGATACTGAGCAACATACACCACCGCCATATAGGGGTATTGAAGAGAGCAGAGAAAATGCTGTTGACGTTCAAGCTATCGCGACAGCAGTAGTAACCAAGGCTGAAAGCAGAGCGCTTGATAAAGCGAGTGTAGAACAAGCTGGCGATGATTTGCCGCTGCATCAGCAGGACGATCCGGATAGCAAGAGATTCACCACATGGGAGCAGGCTGTAGAAGCATTCGGGCCTGTGAAGCCGGGTTTGTCAGCCAGGTTGGATCATGTGGTCTGTGGAGAGTTTAGTGAGAAAAGAGTGCGACTTGGTTTGACTAAATATGAGGAGAGTGTCATTTCTGCGCCTGATCGCATGGTCTTTGCTGAGTGGTTGGGTCGCGAAGTGTTGTGGGAATCGGTACAACAGCATCAGGGTGAATCACTATCACAAGAGCGTGCCAAACAGGTGAAAATGGAAGAAGCGCGTTTGCGAAAGGGTGCCGAAGGTGATCCGCATGTGCAGGCATTGCTGAAAGAGATGGATGCTAAGCTGGTTAAGGTGTTACCCGCCGGTGTAGAGATAGGAGATAATGAATGAATATTGGTAAAATGATGCAGCAGGCCAAGAAAATGCAGGAAGATATGAAGTCTATGCAGGCTGAAATGGCGGAAATGGAAGTGTACGGTGAAGCTGGCGGCGGCATGGTCAAGGTGATGATGACGGGTGACCAGATGGTACGCAAAGTCGATATTGATGCCGCATTATGGGAAGAGCAGGACAAGGGTTTGATTGAAGATTTGATGGCTGCAGCTGTGAATCAGGCATCTCAGAAAGTAGCTGATACGCAGAAAGATAAGCAGAAAGGTTTGATGGCTGGCATGCCATTGCCACCGGGTTTCTCTCTTTGATCCATCTGCCGGGCGTACCGGCCCCTTTGGGGCGGGTGATGGAAATGTTGTCGTCATTGCCCGGCGTTGGTCCTAAAACGGCGATGAGACTGGGTTTGAATTTGCTTTCTCGCCCAGCCTCGGATGCCACACAGTTGGCAGAAGCGTTAATCAGCCTGCATCAGCAGGTGGGCTTTTGTGATGTGTGTGGTTGTTTTGCTGAGCAGGGGCGCTGTCAATTTTGTGATGATGGAAAGCGTGATGCCTCTACAGTATGTCTGGTAGAGCAGCCGGTTGATGTATTGATGATGGAACGTGGTCAAGGCTATCGTGGTAGTTATCATGTGTTGCATGGGCGTTTGAGCCCGATTGATGGCATGGGACCTGATCAGTTGAATATGGCCGCTTTGGACAAACGCATTACAAATCATGAGCAGGCCAGCGTCACAGAGTTGATTCTTGCGACTAGTGCAACAGTGGATGGTGAGGCGACAGCCCATTATTTGGCTAATCGGTATCAGTCTTGTGATGTGAAAGTATCGCGAATAGCCCGTGGCGTGCCTGAGGGTGGTGAACTGGAATATCTTGATGAACATACATTGAGCAGGGCAATGGATCAGCGTATTTTGTGGGACCAGACGGGGTTATAGGTGGAGCTGATTGCACGTTGGCATGCGCTGACAGATGAGCTTAACAAGGCTGCTGTGAAACTGCTGGCCGTGAGTAAATATGCACCGGATGAAGCGGTTCAAATACTGATTGATGGCGGACAGATACATTTTGGTGAATCTCGTGCCCAGAATCTGAGAGATCGTGCTAGCCGCTGGCCGGATTGCGAATGGCATATGATTGGGCCTGTGCAGAAAAATAAAGCCAAATATGTCGGGCGGCATGCGTCTATGTGGCATAGCTGTGAAAATCTGGAAACGGCTCAGGCTGTAGCGAAGCATGTAAGAGAACGGGATGGAAAACGACCGGAAACTGAAAACTCCCTGCCTGTATTGATTCAGGTGAATATTGCAGATGTGCCGAATCAGCACGGTATCAGGCCTGATGATCTGGCTGAATTTACGACTAAGTTGATGCAGGTTGATGGTTTGCAGCTGGTGGGTCTGATGTGCATGGCGCCTAGAGGTGGAGATGCAAGCCAGGCATTCCGGGCTATGCGTAGCTTGCGGGAAACACTTATGGATGGAAGCCTTGCTGGCATCGCATCGTTAGAGTTGTGCATGGGTATGAGTGGTGATTACAAGCTTGCGATAGCGGAAGGTTCTACCATGGTGCGTGTGGGTTCTACACTGTTTGGTGATTGGGATGTGCGAAGAAAAACGTAACGTGAATGATAGTGTGAAAATGGGTAACAAGAGGCGTGGTGCGATTATATGCAACAACTTAAAATAGCGTTTATCGGCGGCGGAAATATGGCCGAAGCATTGATTGCAGGTCTTCGTGGTGCCGGTCATGAGGGCTGTCATATCGCTGTCTCTGAACCACAAGCGGCGCGGCGTGATTATCTTTCCGATCAATATGGTGTCTCTTGCATGCAGCAGAACAGCGATGCAGTAAGTAGTGCTGATGTGCTTATTATGGCTGTGAAACCACAGCAGATGCAGGATGCTTTAAAAGATATGTCTGAGCATCTTAAAGTCGATGCGACAGTGATCAGTATCGCTGCAGGTGTGAGCACTGCCTCGCTGAAGAGCTGGTTGAATGGTGATGCCAATATTGTGCGTGTGATGCCCAATACACCCTCTCTGTTAGGTGCTGGCATGTCGGTACTCTTCAGTGATGCAGATGAGCTGCATAAAAAGCGTACGGAATATGTGTTGAATGCCTGTGGTGAGAGTTTGCGTGTTGATAAGGAGCAGATGATGCATGCTGTGACTGCCGTTTCGGGCAGTGGTCCGGCTTATCTGTTTTTGATGGCGGAAGTGATGCAGGCAACCGGTGAAAAACTTGGTCTGAATACTGAAGTGGCTGCCAAACTGGCTGCGCAAACAGTGTTTGGGGCTGGGAAAATGCTTGTGGAGAGTGGTCGCAGTGCCAAAGATTTGCGTCATCAGGTAACCAGTCCTGGCGGCACAACGCAGGCAGCACTAGATGTGATGTATGAAGAGGGAATGCCGGCAGCGATTCGCCAAGGTGTTGAAGCTGCCAGTAAACGTTCTCAGGAGCTGAGCTGATGTTTATTCTGGGGTATTTTTTGCAGGCCCTTTCCGGGGTGCTGCATATTATCTTTATGACAGCTACCATTGTAGTGATTGCGCGGGCTATTTTATCGTGGGTGTCACCTGACCCGTATAATCCCCTTGTACGAATCATCAATCAATTGTCTGAGCCGATGTTGTTCAGAGTGAGAAAATATGTGCCAAATATTGGTGGGATTGATTTTTCGCCATTGATTTTGCTGCTGATTATTATGTTTTTGGATAACTTTCTTGTCGCTACCTAGAACCGCATCGCGATTCCGATGATTCAGGCTGGTTAGATTTTCTTTGATGCGTTCTGAAAATAGATTGTCTGATCTGGTGCTAAAACAGCCACTGTTTTGGTTGCTTGTGCTTTGCGCGATCAATTTCTTTGCCTTTCTTGGCGGCCATACGCTGTGGGATGTGGATGAACCCAATAATGCCGTGTGTGCCCGTGAGATGTTGCTGGCCGGTAATTGGTGGGTGCCGATGTTCAACGGCGATTATCGATTCGATAAACCCATATTGATTTATTGGCTGATGATGCCGATGGATGCGCTGTTTGGTGTGAATGAGTGGTCAGCCCGTTTGCCATCGGCACTGCCGTTGACGGCTCTGGTGCTGGTGGTGTGGGGCATGACGCGTCGTTTGATGAGTATTTTTGATGCTGATGCTGACAAACGTGATCGCACCGCTTTGATGGCAGCAGGTCTGTTTGCCACCGCATTACATATGATTGTTATCGGGCGAGCTGCAGTGCCTGATCCGCTGCTTATGCTCTCTCTTGGCATTGCTTTGCCTGCATTATTAATTACCTATCTGGAAAGCAAGAAAAAACCTGTGACCAAGATGCCGGCAATGCTGGTATTGGCTTGTGTGGCGATTGGTTTTGGCACGCTTGCCAAGGGTCCGATCGCAGGTCTGATGCCGTTGTTGATTGTTGCTGGTTTCCTAACTTTAATGAAAGACTGGAAAAGTTGGGCTCTGTTTCACCCTTTTAAATGCGCTGCGATTGCGTTGGCGATTGCATTACCATGGTATATTACGGTGGGTGTGCTGACTGATGGCGTGTGGCTGGAAGGCTTTCTGTTTCATCACAATTTGGATCGATTTACGGATCCATTGCAGGGGCACAGCGGGTTTCTTGGTCTATATGTGATCAGTATCTTGGTGGGCTGGTTTCCGTGGACAGGTCTGCTGGCGGCGATGTTATGGTTTGGAAGTTGGCGTTTGCAGGCTCTGCGTGAAGAGCCCGTACGCCTGTTTATGCTCTGTTGGATCGGTATGTATATCCTCTTTTTCAGTGTTGCCAGCACTCAGTTACCGAATTATGTGCTGCCGGTGTTTCCAGCCGCTGCAATCCTGATGGCATGGGGCTGGGCTTTCGCCTCGGATATAGTGCGCCAGAAGGCGATAACATGGTTGGCTTGGACAGCACTGGTTCTCTCGTTGGGAATTCTCATTGGTGGTGGTCTGGCGATTGAGAAAATGTGGCCGGCTGAGGGTTATTATATTCTGGCCATGTTGCCAATGCTGCTGGTATCACTGTTATGGCTATTGAAAAAAGAGTGGTTGATGAATAAGCAGATGGATTTGCGCCTGTTGCTGGTTGCGGCCATGGCGTTGTCGATGCTGTTGTTAACAGGTTGGTCATTGAAAGGTGTTGATCACAATAAAATAAGCAGTCAATTGGCTGGAAAAGCCTCTGAGGCTGGTTTTGATGGCAGTGAGTTAGCCACGTTTCGGTATTTCCAGCCATCTTTGCTGTTTTATCACGGTGGGCGTTTACCTGTGCTGTCAGATGCAAGGCAGGTTGGAGAGTGGATGGGCGAAGGGAAAGCTGTGGTGATGCCACAGGGGACTCTGGAAGAGTTGCCAAAAGAGATTATTCCCTATCTTATTGTGCATGCGCGAGTGCATGGTATGTATGCGCGCAGATGGCTGTTATTGGTGAGTCTGCAGCCTGTAGGTGAGGTTGGTCAGTGAAGCTTTGGGAGAAGAAATAATGGTCAAATCAATGATTTCTATTGTCGTGCCGCTGTATGAGGAAGAAGAGAATGTACCGCTGCTGGTATCGGAAGTGGCTGATAAGCTGAGCGATCATCTGTATGAACTGATTCTGATTGATGATGGCTCCACGGATGGCACTGTAGCTGCAATCAAAAAAGCGCGTGCTGATGATGAGCGGGTGGTGTTGGTAGCACTGCGTCGTAATTTTGGACAGACCGCTGCGATGAGCGCTGGGTTTGAAGCTGCCCGCGGTGAATTTGTCGTCTATATGGATGGTGATCTGCAGACTGACCCGGCTGATATTCCCAAGTTGTTGGAGCGCTTGAAGCGTGATGACCTTGATATGGTTAATGGATGGCGTAAAGACAGGCAGGATGCCAGTTTATCACGTAATCTGCCATCCAAAATTGCCAATGCCTTGATTCGGCGCTCTACCAAGGTGCGCATGCAGGATTACGGCTGTCCAATGAAGTTGATGCGTGTTGAGGTTGCCAAGAACCTACGTCTGTATGGTGAAATGCACCGATTTATTCCAGCTCTGGCTGATCTGTATGGTACACGCATGGCCGAAGAGCCTGTGTCCCATCGCCCGCGCCAGTTTGGCGAAAGTAAATATGGTATTGGTCGCACCGTACGGGTGGTTATTGATTTGATGCTGGTGGTATTCTTCCAGCGTTTTACCGATCGTCCGCTGCAGCTGTTTGGTCCGGTAGGTCTTGTTTCTCTGGCTTCCGGCCTGTTCATTGATCTCTGGTTGAGCATGGATAAATTGATGTTTGGTGCGGAGCTGGCTGATCGTCCGATGCTATTGCTAGGTTCAATGATGATCGTTACCGGTATTCTGTTGTTTGGAATCGGTCTGATTCTGGAGATGCAGACACGTACCTATTATGAAGCGACAGGGCGCAACCATTACAGCGTTCGCAAGGATGATGACAGGGAATAGTCATGTTATGGCTTAAACTGGGGCTATCAGGGCTACTTCTGGCTTACCTGGTCTGGGCTCTGGACTTGCACAGTGTTGTGGATGTTTTAAAAGGGGCTGACTGGAGCTTGTTCGTTGCGGCCTGCTTCTGTTTGATTGTCGGCCAGTTATTTTCTGCTTTGCGTTGGGCATGGTTGGCACGTGGTTTGGGATTGACTGTGCTTACCATCCGAAAAATCCAGCTCTATTTTCTAGGTATGTTTTTAAGCCTGTTTTTACCCTCCATTATTGGTGGGGATGTGGCGCGTGGCTGGCTGCTTGCCAAGGGTAAGGTAGATGCTGGTTGGGCTGCTGCTGCGAGTGTTGTGTTAGAACGTATCAATGGTGTGCTGGGATTGATGCTGCTGGTCTCCCTGTGCATGCTCTTCCTGGATATTCCTCTATTATGGGTGCTGCTCTGGAATGCTGGTTTAGCAGGTTTATTGGTGTTGATATGTACCACTCCCTGGTGGTGGCCACGTCTATTGGCATCTGCCTGGGCAGAAAAACGCGAGAAAATATCAGGCTGGAAATCATTGCAATTAAATAGCTCTGCTTTTCACGTGGCCTGGTGGAAGAGCTTGCCGGTTTCACTGCTGTTTCAAGTCTTAGTGGTGCAGGCACATGTGTTCCTGGGTATGGCGGTTGGACTGGAATTAACGTGGGCTTCTTATGGTTTTATGGTCTGTCTGATTGCTCTGGCGTCGGCTTTGCCACTCTCATTTAATGGTTTTGGTATCCGAGAAGCGGGTTATATCGGGCTGGTGGTCTGGTTTGGAGGTTCGAGTGAGGCTGCGGCGGCGATGGCTGCGTTGTGGGTGCTGGTGCTGCTTATTGCTGCCATACCTGGTGGTGTTGTGCTGTGGCGAATGGGCGGCACCAATATTCTAAAAAAATAGTCAGTTTTTGCTTAGGATCCAAGTGTATTGTCGCTTGTAAGTGCAGTAGATGAGCTGCGTTGATGAAAGTCTTAAACAATGCTTGGCTCGTCAAGTCTACGTTGTGGTGTGAATCAGGCGCTTTGTATCGTTGTTTCCACACTCTGTTTTTAGCCTTATCCATAGGGAAATAGTGGTGTTTTGAATGACCATAGGATACGTGTGTGAAAGCCGAATAGGCTTGCTGCTACCATCAAGGCTAGGCATGATTCGGATCAATATTTTTTTGTTGGGGTTGCTATGACTGTAAAGCAGAAAGCGGGCATCACTCATGAAGGGGACTTCTATGACGAAGAAGCCTTACATGAGATGCACGACAGCATGTTGTTTATTCGGCGTTTTGAAGAGAAGGCCGGTCAACTCTATGGTTTGAAAAAAATCGGTGGTTTTTGCCATCTGTGTAATGGTCAGGAAGCGGTCTGTGTAGGTCTTGCGACGGCCGCTGATGATAAAGATTATATGATGACCAGTTACCGAGATCACGGCCATATTCTGGCGCGCGGTACTGATGCAACGGCTGTCATGGCTGAGTTGCTTGGTCGCGCCGGTGGCGTTGTCAAAGGTAAAGGCGGCTCGATGCACATGTTCGATATCGAGAAAAACTTTGCCGGTGGTAACGGTATTGTTGGCGAGCAGGTTCCGATCGGACTTGGTTTCGGATTTTCCAGTTATTATAAAGAAGATGGGCGTGTGACGATCTGTATTATGGGTGATGGCGGTATCAACCAGGGCGCTGTATACGAGTCATTTAATATGGCTGCCTTGTGGAAGCTGCCGATTGTCTTTCTGGTAGAAAACAATCAATACGCTATGGGCACTTCGCTTGATCGTGCTTCTGCAGAAACGCAGCTCTATAAACGTGGTATTTCGTTCAAAATCCCCGGTATGAAGATCGATGGCATGGATGTACTGGAATTTGATAAGAAGATGCGTGAAGCGATTGAACATGCACGTTCCGGTAAAGGCCCTATGCTGGTTGAAGCTAACACCTACCGTTATCGTGGTCATTCTATGTCTGATCCTGCAACGTACCGTACGCGTGCAGAAGTAGATGAATGGCGTTCCGGACGTGATCCGATTGCCCGTTTGCAGAATCAGATGATTGCAGCCGGTTTGAGCACAGAAGAAGCATTTAAACAGAAAGATAAAGATATCAAAAAAGAAGTTGCAGCGATTGCCAAGGCCGCCGAAGCACAACCGGAACCTGATGCTAAAGAGCTATGGACTGATATTTACAGTGATCCGATCGAAGGCGCATATCCAGAAACGGGCAAGGTGTATTAAGCATGAATAAAATTACTTAACGTGAAGCGCTGAATCAGGCTATGGCTGAAGAGATGACACGTGATGATCGTGTGTTTTTGATGGGTGAAGAAGTCGCCGAATATAATGGTGCCTATAAAGTATCTCAGGGATTGCTGGACAAGTTTGGTCCTAAACGCGTGATTGACACACCGATTACCGAGCTGGGTTTTGCTGGTCTCGGTGTTGGTGCATCCATGACTGGCTTGCGTCCGGTGATTGAATTTATGACCTGGAACTTTGCTATTCTGGCACTTGATCAGATCGTGAATGCTGCCGCTAAAATGAAATACATGTCCGGTGGTCAGTACAGCTGTCCTATGGTGTTCCGTGGTGCCGGTGGTTCAGCTGCGCGTGTGGGTGCTCAGCATTCTCAGAGTCTGGAAAACTGGATGGCCAATGTACCCGGCCTGAAAGTGGTGATGCCATCGAACCCGGCAGATGCTAAGGGGCTGTTGAAAGCATCTATCCGTGATAATGATACCGTTATTTTTATAGAGAACGAGATTAATTATGGTGATGTAGGTCCAGTTCCTGAAGGCGATTATATTATTCCATTGGGTAAAGCGGACATCAAACGGGCAGGCACTGATGTAACCATCGTAGCGCATTCGCGCATGACCGGTTTTGCACTGGAAGCCGCTAAAGTACTGGCCCAGCAGGGTATTGAAGCAGAAGTAGTCGATCCACGTACTATTCGTCCACTTGATGAAGACACGATTATTGCATCAGTGGTGAAAACCAACTGTGCGGTTGTGGTGGAAGAGGGCTGGCGCTTTGCCGGAATCGGCGCAGAGATTTCTGCGCGTATTATGGAGCGTGCTTTTGATGATCTGGATTCTCCAGTGATTCGTGTGACCGGTAAAGATGTACCGAT
>JAJFLF010000265.1 GCA_021772845.1 Mariprofundus sp. | reverse complement strand
GTTCTGCCATAGAGGTAATACTACATTGTATCCTGAGCTCAATGCTGAGCAATCCAGTTGAATTCCAGATTCAAAAACCCTGTAACGTTCCTTCTCATTCATTGTTTTGCAGGCAGCACTAAGGGCATGACAGGCTGAAAGATCACATTCAGTGATGTTCGTGCATCCGGGTTTCAAGACGCCGATTGCACCGACAAACTGTAGTATGCCAGTAGCTTTATCAAACATAACAGCAATGCCTTTAATGGCATTCAGATGATTATGAATATCTTCAAATGATCGGCTGGTAATGTCATCGATGGGGGGGCGGTGTTCGAGCTGAAGCGTGATTTCAAGCATGCTGTCTAGCAGGTTTAAACGTGTGTTCTGGCTTTGAATGGTATGTTCACTACGCAGTTCTCTGTTGGCCAAATCAAACAGCAGTTTGGCTGATTTGGCGGAGATTAATTCAATATGATGGGGTTCGGTGAATTTCAGTAGTTTGGCATATAACTCAGGGTCTCCGGTAACATCAATAATGATATCACCGTTAAAATCTTCTAGCGCTGCTTCGCTATCGGTTGACGTATTGATGTTTAAATCTCTGGCCAGTTGGAAACCAGGCGCACTATCATCGACATCAACAATGGCATGGATAGTTATGGCCTCAGATTGGCTCAGTACTTCCAGCATGGCTAAGCCACCCAGGCCTGCACCAAAGATAAGGATATCAAGTTTTTTTGAGTTTTTGCTGACGCTTGCAAGTGATTCTGCCAGTTCCTGCAAATCCTTTGTCGCTTTTAACCCAGTCATTTAGCCTCCGAAAATGGCCGTAATTGGAGCGTGGTCAGAGTACCAATTTTCGGTATAAACATCAATTTCTTTGATTTTTTCGCCTGTTTCTTCTGTGCACATATGATAATCAATGCGCCAGCCAACATTATTGGCGCGGGCCTGACCGCGATTGGACCACCAGCTATATTGCTCTTTTTCTGGATATAACTGACGCAGTACATCTGTGAATCCAGCCTCTATCCATTGCTTAAACCAGGCACGCTCTTCGGGCAGGAATCCTGAGTTCTTTTGATTACCCCGCCAGTTCTTCAGATCGATACGTTGATGGGCAATATTGATGTCACCGCAGACAATCAGTTCGCGGCCATCATTTTGTAATCGTTTCATCAGTGGCAGGAAGCGTTCTAAAAAAGTCATTTTGACTGTTTGACGCAGTGCAGAGCTGGAACCGGATGGGAAATAGACACTGATCACCGATAAACTACCGTAATCAGCCATCACAAAACGTCCTTCAGCATCCATATCTGACCAGTCTGTATTAGGATCTATGGAGGCCAGGCCGATATATACAGCATCGGGTTTCAAACGAGAATAGAGCGCAACACCGGAATAACCGGGCTTTTGCGCAAAATGGTAGTGATGATGATAACCATCAGGCGTTGCCTCAGGAGGTATCTGATGGGCATGGGCCTTCAACTCTTGCAGGCATAGGAAATCGGCATCCTGATCGGCAAACCAATCCCAAAACCCTTTTCTAGTAGCGGCACGAATACCATTTAGATTCGCAGTGATCACTTTCATGGAAGCATTATGTCGTTATTCAGGCTAAGTGCAAAATGTTTGCTTATGCTCATTTTGAGATTGCCGATTATGGGATATCTCATGTGTCTAAACTACACACTGTGAGAAAGCTCACATTATAAGTTCAGTGTCAGAACAGCGTTTCGGCTGAGCTTATACTGGAGAGATATCTATGATGAAATGCTGTTGTTCTTTTTATTTCATGCTTCTCGCATCGTTGTTTCTTATGACTGCTTGTGGTCAAGGCGGCGGTACAGGGGCTGTTTCCCCTCAGACTACTTCTCCCTCCTTGGCAGTTCCGATCACGTGCCCAACCCCAATTGCTGTATCCAGGCTTGATGCAAAGCGTTTGCTACAACAGGCCACATTTGGGTGGAGTGAAGTTCAGTTGAGCGAAGTTATGGTCAATGGTTTCAGTTGCTGGATTAATCATCAGTTAAATTACCCTTCGGCCTATGATTCTGCTACGGATAGACACAAGACCCATCTTGAGCGTACGGTAGAGATCAGTAAAATGTATGCTCCAACTCTATTTCCTGATGCACTGCAGAACTATGTACAGAACCTATCAGCAGCACCGTATAACAACGCAGGTGCTGGTGATGTGAAAAACTTTCAGATGGCTGCTTGGTGGCAAAATGCACTCGATGGCCATGATCAGCTGCGCCAACGGGTGGCTTATGCTTTGAGCCAACTTGAAGTGGTTTCTGATGGTGAATCTCCGTTAGGTCGTCGCGGGGAGGCGCTTGCGTATTACTATGATATTTTAGCCAGAAACGCCTTTGGAAATTATAGGGCGCTGCTGCTTGAGATGGCCAGGAGCCCGGCCATGGGGGTTTTTCTTTCGCATCAAGGAAATAAAAAGACGAACCTCATTTCCAATATTCGACCTGATGAAAACTTTGCCCGTGAAATTATGCAGCTATTTACGATAGGGCTTTATATGCTCAATCCGGATGGTTCGCGCCAGCTTGATGGGGCAGGGAATCCGATTCCATCTTACACCCAGACGGATATTGAAGAGAATGCAAAAATCATGACTGGTTGGGATCTGGTTGGAAATAGCAGGTATGGACGAGCGGGTAATACAGGTGGTAACTACATCACAGCGATGGAATTTACAGCTGCTGAGCACGAGTTTGGAGCAAAAACTGTTCTTGGGCAGGTGATCAACGATGATGGTCTGGGTGGTGATCTGACCGGGGTAGTGGATCTGCTGTTTAATCACCCGAATACCGCGCCATTTGTCAGCCGCCATTTGATAGTTCGGCTGGTTACATCAAATCCTGGCGCTGCATATGTGCAGCGGGTGTCTGCTGTATTTAATGACAATGGAGCTGGTGTGCGTGGTGATCTGAAGGCGGTTGTCAGAGCTGTGCTGATGGATAGTGAGGCACGCGGTAACAGTTATCTTACCAATCCCGCTTTTGGTAAAGCTGATGAGCCTCTGCTCGCTTTTACCCGTTTTCTTAAAACCTTCCGGGTTAGGACACTGGATGGATGGCCATCAATGAATGCAACGGTGATGACCGGCGTTTACTGGTATACTAGTCCACAGAGTGATTTTGGGCAGGGTCCATTGCGCTCCGACACCGTGTTTAATTTTTATGATTCTGAATTTATCCCCAGCGATGCATATTTTATCGCCAACAGACTACTGGCTCCGGAGCTTCAAATTCAGACGGTGGTTCCACTGGCAAATTATAATAATCGTATTTTGGAGATCATAGGTAGTTTCGAGAAGAATCTCATTCTTGAAGGAAACCTGTCGGTGGCGGCCTATGCTGCAAAAAGACGCAACAATCAGAAGAAGTTTCTCATTGATTTTGATGATGAACTGCGAGCATTTGAAATGGCACTGGATGGAGATTCGAATGGTGATTTTGCCAATATGGCCCTCACCACGCTTGATGCCAGTGGGAATACGGCTCGCCAGCATGCTATCGGGGTTCTGTTGACGCACCTGAATGAACGGATGTTTGGGGGAGTGATGCCGTTATCTTATTACGTATCGTTAACCGCTTATCTAGACACGATTTCTGTGAATAGAAACACAACATCGAAAAAGTGGGCGCGTCTGATTGTCAAAGATGCTGTGCAGCTGCTGGTATCCAGTAGTGAATACAAGATTCTCAAGTAGGAGATGAAAGTGGATAGAAGAAAGTTTCTGAAAATGGGACTTACTGCCGGAGCTGCCGGCGTGGTTGGGACTGTTGTTCCTTTTCCGATGATAAGAGAAGCCTTAGCTGTGAATCCAGGGTTTGGAACGTATAAAGCAACCGTCTGTATTTTACTACATGGGGGTAATGATGCATTGAATATGCTGGTGCCTACCTCCGCAACCCCCGGCTCAGGTTATGCAACGTATCAAGGTCTGAGGGCGGGCGCCGGGCTTGCAGTAAATAATGTTGATTTGAATCTGGCGACTGCATTTGCCGGCGCTGGATCACTCGCATCGGGAGCCAACAGTGCCTATTACGCAGCTGCGGATGCAAATGGCACTGCTCTTCAGAACAGCTACCGTAAAGGCGTTTACGATCTTTCTGCAAGCAAAGGTATTCCTTTGGGCGTGAATGGTATGATGCCAGAGCTTGCCAGATTAATCACAGACAATAAGGCATCTGTGATTGCCAATGCAGGAACGCTTGTTGAACCGATTAATCGAAATGAATATATCAACAAGCTGAAACGAAAACCTCTGTTTCTATTTGCACATAACCATCAGCGTAGAGCTATTGAAACCGGTATTGGAGATAACCTTTCAACTGAAGGGTGGGCAGGGCGAATTGCAGATGATTGGGGGGATGTGAATTTCAATGCAAGTTTTGGATTGAATTACTCCTACTCAGGCAGCGGCCGTTTACAAATGGGTGCTTTGACAGGCCCTATGCAATTGAAAAGTGGAGCACCAACCGCTTTCACTGGCATGGATATTACCAAGCCAGGCGATGTGAATAGAAGGGCTGCATTTTCAGCATTGATCAATCAGGCGGCAGGTCCGTTCATGAGCCTCTATTCGCGTATGGTGAATGATTCTATGGGGGCGATTGACCAGCTTGGAGCCAATTGGCCAGCTACCTCTAGTTTTTCTGCTGTTGCCGATTCTTATGGAGCTCCTCTGTTCACCGTTCCTGATAAGCTTACAACAGGTTTGGGCAATAACCTCTCCAGTGGTTTAATCCGTCAATTGGAGTCGGTTGCCGAAATGATTAATATTGGCAGAAATACATTGGGCTTGAAAAGGCAGTTTTTTGTAGTGCAGTTAGGTGGTTTTGATAATCACTCTGATCAGGCGAGCAAACATCCGCTGCTGCTTAGGCAGCTCAGTATCGCCCTGTATGATTTTCAGATGGCAATGGAAAGTCTCGGCATTGCCAATGAAGTGACCAGTTTTACTGTCTCTGATTTTGGACGCACTTCTACAGCCAACAGCAGTGGAACTGACCATGCATGGGGATCCCATCAGCTGGTGATGGGTGGAGATGGTACTGCGTTGAGCCCTTTGATTGGGGGAGGCACGATGATAGGCACACTTCCTGATTTGACCCCCGGAGGCCCTGATGATGCGACAACAAATGGGCGTATGATTCCAACGGTTGCTACAGATCAATATGCCGCTTCTATTGCGCGATGGTTTGGGGTGAATGATCAGCTGATGCCAACTGTTTTTCCGAACCTGGCTAATTTTGGTAGCTTGGGGCCAGCAGGTACAGCCTATCTACCTTTGATCTGACGAACTATGTAGCTTCATGCTTATTTTTTACACATTATTGCAAGCATTATTCTGTTACAGATCAAGTTTGAGTCCATCGTTTTTTAACCACGCTTTGGCCTGGCGATAGTCCGGCATGATATCTTCAACCGTTTGCCAGTAGAGCTTGGAATGATTGTGGTGAATCAGATGGCATAGCTCGTGCACAACGACATAATCAATGACCCACTCCGGGGCCATAATTAAGCGCCAGTTATAATAAATCCTGCCATCATGATGGCAGCTGCCCCAGCGGCTTTTATATGTTTTTACACCGATAGAAGAGGGGGCTACACCAATATCAGCGGCGAAGTGTTGGCTGCGTTGCTGGAAATGTTCTTCTGCTTTTTGACGGTACCAGGAGACGAGTAGTTTTTTCAGCTTGTCCGTTTCAAAAGCCGGAGCGATAAGTTGATCGCCTGCAGTATGTATTGCTGTTTTGAGATCATCGGTGAGATGCAGTTGATATGTTTTACCCATCAACGCGAAAGATTCACCGGCTGTAAACGTTTTTGGCTGGTAGTTGGCTCGTTCATGTTCATTAAGCTGTAGTTTTTTATGAATCCATGACTGTTTCTCTTCCACAAAACGATGGATGAGGTAGGCAGGCATCAGGCTTGGCGCAAGCACATCCACCTGATTATTACTTCGGATAATAATACTTACTGTTCTGCGTTTGGGGCGGCGGGTAATGGAATATTCTATATCCATGTTGTGTGAGCTTATGTTTGCTGATCTTCTTGTGTCAGCTTGATGATGTGATGGTTGCGGCAATATTGACAGGATGCGGTGATGTTTCCTTTTTCATCAGCCAGTGAAGTCAGTTGTTCAGATGAAAAGTTTTTCATCGCCTGAACCATCTTTTCAGGGCTGCAGTCACAGCGGTAGCTGTATGCATCGGTGCCTGCCAGTTTAATGTTTAAACCTTTAAAGTAGGAAAGGATCGATTCAGGGCTATCATTTTCCAATGCTTTGTTGGGGATCTTGGCCATGGTCTCAACGGCGTTGAACCAATGCTCATCGTCACAACCTGGCATAGCTTCAATCATGATGGCGAGATCATTATGCAATATGATGTCCGCTCTGATTTGTACGGATTGATTGAGATAGTGAATCAGGTGATCTGCTAAATAGTCAGACTCATGTTCGATGCTGGAGACATAAGGTTGCCCGAAACCAAGGTCCCGCACCGTGGATAGGCGAACCGGTTTACCAAGCCAGGCCGATAACTGTTCACCACTATCGTGATGCAGAATAGTTTGATCGTCACTC
>JAJFLF010000264.1 GCA_021772845.1 Mariprofundus sp. | reverse complement strand
CAAAACGATTTCCGAAAATATAGGTCCCTTCCCAACTTTTTCCGGGCGCCTGATTGTCATCAACCCATCAAGGCGCTTTCAAGTCGAAGTCGACTGGCAATCCTATGAACCCGAATCAGGAAAACTACGGCTTAACCATGCTTTCAGTAGTACGGTTGTAGATTTTCGATGGAACCATACGCGCATGGAAGTCAGAGATAACCAATTCCCCTATTGGCGAGATATTGCGCCAGAAGAACTAGCTGAACATGGTATCATGCTGCCTCCCAAGCAATTAGCCAGCATTTTACTGGGTAATATGCCTTCTCATTTTCATCAGAAAAAAAGTAATATGTGGGAAAGCAAACAGACAGGCAGCCTTATCCGCCTGCTTTGGCAAGCGGAGCAACAAAAACTTACGATCAGTGATATTCAACATGGGCGTGTCGCTAAATTGATCATTCAATAATGCTCATTCTACCGGCTCCAGCCAAAATAAATCTCTTCCTGCAGGTCACTGCTATTCATGACAGCGGCATGCATGAGCTCAACAGTGCCTTTGCGTATACCGAGGCCTGTGACCTGTTAAGTTTTGAAAACAGCGATGAAATCCATGTCACCTGTTCACAACAACATTTAAGCGGCAATAAGAATCTTGTGCATAAGGTACTACAGGCGCTCAAAACCCGATACGACATCAAACAGGGATTACACGTACATATCGACAAACAGATACCTGAACAGGCTGGTCTTGGTGGCGGATCATCTGATGCTGCTACCGCCCTTATGGCTGCCAACAGCCTCTGGGACATTCATGCCAGCAGCGATGCATTGATCGACCTCGCTACACCATTTGGGGCTGATATCCCCTGTTTCCTAT
The DNA here is from genome assembly GCA_021772845.1 of Mariprofundus sp. Classification (GTDB taxonomy): domain Bacteria; phylum Pseudomonadota; class Zetaproteobacteria; order Mariprofundales; family Mariprofundaceae; genus Mariprofundus. Next base: position 2,107 of record JAJFLF010000264.1, on the reverse strand, counting down.
ATGGAAAAGCCAGCTTAGCCACCGGCATTGGGGCAACATTAACAGATTACCCTCACTCCCTACCCGGCCAAACACTGTTGTTAGCGCGCCCTGATACAGGCCTTTCAACAGCTGAAGTATTCCGTCACTTTGATAGCACGTTGACCGACCATGCAGGGCTAGCTACTATGCGCCGCGATCCACCTAGCATCGGAGAGAATGATCTTGAAGCTAGCGCCTGTAAGTTGAATCCAGAAGTTTCGAAGCTGCTTACTGAGCTGCGAAAACAGACGGAAACAGTATGGATGAGTGGCAGCGGTTCTACATGTATAGCCCTGTTTGACAGTCATCACCAGGCATTAAAAGTGTCCGATCTGTTGCAACAAAAAGATCTGGCGGACTGGACACATGTGGGTAATATCTGCGATATTCATCCGATGATGTTGAGTAGTACATAGTAACGAATTGGGACGTGGCCAAGCGGTAAGGCAACGGGTTTTGATCTCGTCATGCGCAGGTTCGAATCCTGCCGTCCCAGCCAATTCAAAATAACAGTGCAGTGCATATGCACGCACAGGAGCGGCACATGTTCCATGAAAAACTTCGGCTTTTTTCAGGCACTTCTAACCCGCCGCTATCTCAAGCGATATGTGACCATATTGGTCAACCATTGGGTGACCTTTATTTTCAACGTTTCTCCGATGGTGAAATTTTCATTCAGGTAAAAGAGACCATCCGTGGACATGATGCTTTCTTTATCCAGAGCACCAGCAGACCTGCCAATGCTAATCTCATGGAACTGCTTATCTTCATTGATGCAGCCAAACGTGCATCGGCCCGTAATATCTGTGTCGTGATTCCATATTTCGGTTATGCCCGTCAGGACAGGAAAAGTGCAGGACGCACGCCCATATCCGCAAAACTGGTAGCAGATCTTATTTCCCGTGCCGGAGCTACGCGTGTTCTCACACTGGATCTGCATGCCACCCAGATTCAAGGTTTCTTTGATATTCCTGTAGATAATATTTTTGCTATCCCGCTATTCGGAAAAGATATTGAAGAGAAGAGCAATCTTGACGATATCATGATTGTATCACCAGATGTTGGTGGTGTGGTTCGTGCACGTGCGCTGGCCAACCGTTTACATGTAGATATGGCCATCGTTGACAAGCGCCGCCCTGCCCCAAATGTTGCTAAGGTTATGAATATTATCGGTGATGTTAGTGGTAAACACTGCATTCTGATTGATGACATGGTAGATACTGCAGGCACACTCTGTGGAGCAGCAGAAGCTCTACTGGAGCATGGTGCAACCAAAGTCAGCGCCTATGCCTCACACGGCGTCTTATCCGGCCCTGCAGCTGAGCGTTTGGCTGCATCGAATCTGCATGAGTTGGTCATCACAGATAGTATTTTACAACCGGAAGCAGTACTCAACACTGGTAAGGTACGCATACTCTCTATTGCCAATTTGATGGGTGAAGCCATCACCCGCATCTATGATGCCCGTTCAATCTCAAGTCTTTACGAATAAACCACGCACTTCATCTTCTTAACAGCACTACTATCTGCATAGGGAGTTAATCTCCCTGTCTGTCAGCACGACTAAAAATAATTTTTTTCGCAAACAGACTGGATTGTACATATTGTCGATCCTTTTAAAGGTTGAAAAAAGACAATAAAAAAGGCGACCCGAAGGCCGCCTTTTAAACAATCATGTAATAGAATTACAGAGATTTCAACTTAGCAATAACTTCGTCCTGCTTAGCTGCATCACAAATTTTCTGGTTTGGCATTTTTGTTTTAGCTTTAGGGTCACCTGAAAGCACTTTAATCGCATCTTTGGATTTACACATCCAAGCGCGCATGTTGTCTTCATCCCAAGTCCAACCACCGGCTTTCAACGCTTTGGATTTAGCGCCTTTTGCAGTACCAGCCTCACGACCAAGCACACCTTTCAGACCAGGACCTACTTTTTTCTTTTCAGTGAAGTTATGGCACGCTTTACATTTACCCCATGCAGCAGCCTGCGCTGTCATTGGAGCCAAAGACATTGTACCCATCACAAATGCTGCAGACGCAGCAACCATTAATAATTTTTTCATTTAATTCCTCCTCTCTGATTTCC
>JAJFLF010000263.1 GCA_021772845.1 Mariprofundus sp. | reverse complement strand
GCTCGTCCAAATCTACTGTCGTGTAGATTTGTGATTCAAAAATCCTAAGTACTCAGCCGTACGTTCATTCAAGCGCACTACTCTACAGCACTGATATTGCATTTCATCATCAAGGTTGATGAAGAAATGCAGTTTTATTGGTTGAAATGGAATTTATTTTAAACAGATGTGTTTAAGCTTTTGATTTTTCCAGTTTGGTTAGCATCAAAGCGAGAGACTGGGTTACTGCTCTGGCCTGGATTTCGTGGCCACACCTTTTAGCTGCAAACATCGGCTCAGTCTCATGATCATGATATAAATAGCGCATTGCGCAATTTGGCTACTGCTTCTTTTCTATCGCCTGCTTTCATTCGATCCAGATTTATCATTTTCCAACGGACGGATGGAAGTTCTTCTATACCTTCGATATTCAACAGCTCCCACTCAGGACTCCCTTCCTTAAATCCGATCAGAAACTGACGATGAGCATCGGTAAGGCGTTGGTTAACTTCCGTTATCAGATTGATTCTAGTGGCCTCCAGCTCTTGCAATGTAACTGGTTCCCTGGTCATGCCCAGAAACTGGCTTTGGTACACATCGTTCAAATCAATCAGGTTCGGAGCAAGCAGCTTAACAATAGGTTGATTACTGCTGATCAGATAAACAATAAACACATCCATCAAAGCATCCGATATACCCTCTGCTTCCATCAGGCATTTGATATCGAAGAAGTCTCTCGGGTGCTGTCGATCCAGTGCTGCGCAGATCTTGCCAGCGTAAAGGTCATCTACATGCACAACCCTGCACTCGGAAAATCCGAACCGCTCTTCGACGGCTGCATCAACAGTACGCATCGATGGTTCCCGCACACAACCTCGAGTCACAGGCGAGGCCTCGATTTTAATTTTTACTGAACCCCGTTGCACTTGCAGTTTCGTGATCTGATCATCCGCTCGCTGTTGCAAACGATGCACCCGCACACCCTTCATCCTCTCTTCTATCCTCTGCGCAATATCCGACAAAGCCCTGCTTATCTCTGCAAGGCTCTGCTGCCGATTATGCAGTGGTAGATAGGTCAGATCGATATCAACCGACAGTCGAGGCATGTCCCTGACAAATAGATTAATGGCTGTGCCGCCCTTCAGAGCAAATACCGCCTCATCAGCCACATATGGCAATGATTCAAGCAGCAGCCTGACCTGCTGTTCGTAAAAAACAGATTCACTCAACGAAGGACTCCGGCACGGTTATCAGGAACCGCTTATCGAACCGGCCGCCTTTGACGATTTGCCGCTTACCACTTCCTATGTCGATCTTTTCTACGTCCAGGCGCTTAAACCAGTTTCGTCCGTGATGATGATGCGCCAGGAACAGAAACAGGCGTTTCACTTTCACCCGCGTACATCCTTCGAGCAACTTCTGGACCATCGCTGGCCGCGCCAGTGTCAGTCCTTCGACCATTTCCGAGGCATAATTAAAGTCCGACTTTGAGTCGCCCACTTCGTTCAGGAACTCCAGTATGGCACGTTCCGGAGTTGATACCTTTAGTGACCAATCACGTATTCCGCTCTTCATCGTTACGAGTCCTGTATCAGCTTCCGATTCATGAAACAGCTTTATGGAATGGAACGTTAACGATGGCTGAAGCGATATCTGCAGTGCACGTGTTGGTACCTTTTTTGCGCACCATACTTGAACTTTTTCTTCTCCACCCAGCTCCAGATAGTGTACATCACCTGATCGCCTCAGTGCCGATATACCGCCTACATGAAGATGTATCTGATCAAGTTTGGAAAGCCCCAGAAGCACTCCTTCCCAACTTACAGGACTACCGGGTAGCGCATAACTTCCATGGGTCAGTTTATTGAGCCAACCGCTTATCACATACTTTTGCACAAGCTGGCGGGACACACCCTGTGTGTTCAGCCATGCACTGGAAGCCACAACACCTTCGGGTAGCGACTTCATCAGGTGGTTTAGTTTTCTATTATTAGGTAAACCCATAGGCTACTTTATAGATGTTTATTAAACCACATGCAAGGAAAAGTTTATATATTCATAGATTTGTAAACCAAAGGGTTACAATTTGAACGTTAATTAAACAGAAACAGGGTCAGGTCTATCTTCATACTAACTGATTCAATAAACCTGTAAGGCAGTGAAGGGATTTCTCGTAGATTGGTGCATCTGAACGTTCTCTTGGGCCTGCGACGTTGAGAACCCTTACCTTGTGGGTGGTGAGAAGGTTGATGGCCGATGCAAAATCAGAAGATGGGGAAACAACTAGAAACGGTTTATTGACTTGTTCGCAGAATTCTATCGTAAGCGCACTGCCACCTGTCGGTTCACCTTCGCAAAGTATAAGTGTGGCGTCACTATCCCGAACATTCCATCTAGTTCGCGTGCGATATTTATTACATTTCGTTTCCACCAGAGGATAAGAATCCGGAATCGGACCATCCTCGGCTCGTCGCCCTTTGGGACACCAGCCCCCTACTTCTAATCCTGCTGCCATTGCAGCATCAAGTGCCGCGCGATCAACACCGGTCTGACCACCGGAAACGATTTTTTTAATCATGGGCTTTTGATTTTTCCAGTTTGCTTAGCATCAAAGCGAGAGACTGGGGTACTGCTCTGGTCTGGATTTCGTGGCGTGCGCCTTTGAGGTTCACACATCGGCTCAGGGTGCTTTGACCATCTTGTGCAATCGCAATCCATACTGTGCCAATCGGTTTTTCATCTGTGCCACCATCAGGGCCTGCGATGCCACTTGTAGCGATACAGATATGCGATTGATCTGAACTACCGGCATCCACCCCGCCATTGGCCATAGCGATCACAACATCCTGGCTGACTGCTCCGAAATCTTCGATCAGTTCCGCATCAACACCGACCTCTTCCTGCTTGGCTTGATTGCTATATGTCACCCATGCGCGGTCCACCACGGCTGATGATCCGGGTACGCGGCACAAGCGTGCTGCAATCGCACCGGCGCTACACGACTCCACAGTTCGAATCGATAAATTCTTTTTATTTAGCGTATTTATGACCTGTTCTTCAAGTGTTAGACCAACAGCATTCAGGCATGAAATATTACCTGCTGGTTGAGTCAGGCTTGCGCTCAAGCCCGGTTCAAGTGTGATCGGGAGATCATCGCTGGCTGAGATATAGAGCGGTGCTAATGGCGCATTATCATTTAAAACCTTCAACCACTGTGAGCGTTGATATGCAATTTCACCGATGGGCAACAGTAGCGCATGCAGTCCATCCAATTCAAAGTGACGAGCCTGGCGTGCTGGATTTTCCAGCTGAATATCATTGCATGGAATATCTTGAAAACATTCGTCTACAAGATGATTCAGTTCAGCTTCTGTTGCAAAGAATATCCGCCACTCAGCTTTAGATTCCCACCACGTGTTGGTTTCGAGCAGATGCGTTTGTACCTCTTCTGCCCCTGCAGATGCGATCCATGCTTTGATCCAGGTGATTGAGATACCTGCGCTTGTCAGACTCTGCAGCCCTGCTTCGGAGATGATGAACTGTGCTTTTGGCGATGGTTCTTTTGCCGATTCTGCCTTTGCGTTCATTGATTAATAAGCTGAAATATGACGATGATTGCAATAGCCCCCATCACGCCTGCAACCAGATCATCGGCAATAATGGACCACCACGCAGCTCCTAGTTTCTCAGTCTGAGAGATAGGCCATGGTTTAAATATATCAAACAGGCGAAATGCGACAAAACCAAGCATCACTGTCTGAAAGCTATGACCAAGTTCAGGTGCAAGCATAGCAAGGCAGAGCCATTGACCAGCCCATTCATCAATGACAATCCAGCCGGGATCTTTATCACCTGAAAGTGTTGGCAGTACTTTATAACAGACCCAGCAGCCGATGATGGTAATCATCAGCGTGGCAATGAGCAGCGCATCTGTGCCTAGATGCTCAAGTATCAACCAGGCTGGCAGTAGTGAAGCAATCGAACCCCAGGTGCCCGGTGCTTGGGGTAACCAGCCGCTGCCAAAACCTGCTGCGATCCAATGATTGATTGTACGCTGATCAGTTGACGTGCTCATAAGCTTTTCTCCAGATATCTACTGCTTGTGGTGTGTCTGTTTCTTGGCGACGTGCATGGCAATAACGTTGAGGCATCAGATGGCAACGCATTAGATGGCAAACTGAAGGGCTATCAATGCAGCGCCTGC
>JAJFLF010000262.1 GCA_021772845.1 Mariprofundus sp. | reverse complement strand
GATAAAGCGCGTGCTCATCCTACCCGTCTGGTGTTGCCTGAGGGTGAAGATGAAACGGTTATTCGCGCTGCTATTGAAATGAAGGAGCAGGGTATTGCTGATCCGATTTTGATCGGTCGTGCTGATCGTTTTCAGGCGACCTGTCGCAGTTCGCAGATAGATGCTGAAGGTATTACACTGATTGACCCATCTGTTGATGATGCGCGTTTTACACTGTTGGCCGATGCCTATTATGAAGATCGTAAACGCAGTGGTGTGTTGCCTGCTGATGCCAGAAAAGAGCTGCGTAGTGATGTAAACACGCTTGCAGCTATGCTGGTTCGCAATGGCGATGCTGATGGCATGCTTTCCGGTCGCACGGCACATTATCCGAATGTATTGCGTCCAATCCTGAAAGTGCTTGGTCATAATGAGGATGGTGTCCGCCATCATGTCTATGGCATGTATCTGATGATTATGGAAAACAGCGCCTATTTCATGGCTGATTGTACTGTGAATGTGGATATGGATGCCGAGCAGTTGGCAGAATTAGGTGAGCTGGCAGCTGAAACCGCTATCTCTCTGGGCTGTGAAGCGCGTGTTGCGATGCTCTCATTCTCCAATTTTGGCAGTGTGGAACATGCGGAAACAAACAAAGTTGCAGAGGCTACCCGCCTGTTGCATGAAAGAAGGCCTGATCTGATTGTAGATGGTGAAATGCAGGCCGATACCGCTGTAAACAGTGCTATTCTTAAAGACTACCCGTTCAGCAAATTAAAAGATCCAGCCAATATTCTGGTGTTCCCGACCATGCAGGCCGGTAATATCTCTTATAAATTACTGCGTGAGTTGGGTGGCGGAACTGCTATTGGCCCGATTCTGCTTGGTCTTCCTCAGCAGGCACATGTTCTTCAGACGGGTGCATCTGTTGACGATATCGTCAATATGGCAGCTATCGCTGCTGCACGCGCAGCCGACAAGTAACTATCCAGTTCACCCCTGATTCGTCGTGTACGGCGCTCAACAATGCTCACAAAAGTTTGCACAACCGATAGGTTGCCCGTAGGGAGAGGGCCATGGATGGCCCGAATGACTTACAGCTTAATGTTTTTTTGGCGAATCAGGGGTAACCTGAATAGCTACTGATCATAGATTATATTTTATAAACCTTTCGTTGGAGACGGTGGTTCTGGCAAGCATCCTGATGCGAAGTTAGGCTCCGGCTCCATTATTCAGGGAGCTAACCACCGTGACCTTTCAAGACCTTATACTTACATTGCAACAGTTCTGGGCCAAACAGGACTGTGTATTGCAACAGCCTTATGACAGTTCGATGGGTGCCGGTACATTTCATCCGGCCACATTCTTACGTGTATTGGATGATAAAGATTGGCGTACTGCCTATGTGCAGCCATGCCGTCGTCCGACCGATGGGCGTTATGGTGAAAATCCCAACCGCTTGCAGCACTACTATCAGTTTCAGGTGATATTAAAACCTGCACCGGACAATATTCTTGAACTCTATCTCGATTCTCTGCGCACTATCGGAATTGATCCGGAAGTGCATGATATCCGTTTTGTTGAGGATGATTGGGAATCTCCAACCCTGGGTGCATGGGGGCTGGGCTGGGAAGTGTGGCTGAATGGACTGGAAGTAACGCAGTTCACCTATTTTCAACAGGTGGGCGGTGTTGAGCTTAGCCGTACGCCGGGTGAGATTACCTATGGTTTAGAGCGTTTGGCGATGTATCTGCAGGGTGTGGATAATATTTACGATCTGGTCTGGGTTGAGGATGCGGATGGTAAACAGGTCACGTATGGTGATGTGTTCCATCGCAATGAAGTGGAGTTCTCTGCGTATAACTTTGATCAGGCTGATGCGAGCCGTTTGCATGAGTCGTTTGATCATGCTGAAAGTGAATGCAAACGTCTGACAGAGCATGATCTGGTGTTGCCAGCTTATGAAGAGGTGATGAAAGCATCGCATGCTTTTAATCTTCTGGATGCACGAGGTGCTATCTCAGTGGCAGAACGACAGCGATTTATTGGCCGTGTGCGCGGTTTAGCCCGTACTGTGGCGAAAGCTTATGCGGGGGTGGATGCATGAGCGCCACAGAGTCTATGAAACCTTTATTGATCGAAATCGGAACGGAAGAGATTCCAGCCGGAGTTGCACCACGTATGGGTGCTGCTTTGAAAATGGCCATGGAGAAGCTGTTGGCCGATGCCAATGTGGCTCCAGCATCCATTCGTTTGGGTGTAACACCACGTCGTCTGTTATTGCATGCTGATGCGTGTCCGGTGATGCAGGCAGATGCTGAAGAGACACTGTGGGGCCCGCCTGAGCGGGTGGCATTCCCTGATGGTAAACCTGGCGGAGCTGCACACGGTTTTGCTAAAAAGTCGGGCCTTGCTCTAGACGCGTTTGAATTAGCCGATAAAGGCGATGGCAAAGGCAACTACATGAAAGCGGTTCGCACTGTAAAAGGGCGTTCAGTAGCTGAAATGATTGCAGAGGCGATGCCTGGGATTATACGCAAACTGCCAAGCCCTAAACAGATGCAGTGGCGTGATGGTAATGAACGTAGTGATGCGTTTATTCGTCCTGTGCGTTGGATGGTGGCGAGATTGGGTGATGCGGTGATTGATTTCACGTTTGCAGGTATTACAACAGGTGTGATCAGTCGTGGGCATCGTATGCATGGTTCCGAAGGTGAGATTGATGTGCTCGATCCGTTTGGCTGGCTGGAATCTCAGTATGTGCGAGCCGATCGTGATGCGCGTAAAGTATTGATTGCTACGCAATTGATTGAAGTTGCACAGAGTGCTGGTGTCACTCTGGTTGATGATGAAGATCTATTGGATGAGGTGACTGATCTGGTGGAGTGGCCGCATGCGATTGCAGCACATTATGATGATGACTTCCTGCGTTTGCCGGAAGAGGTGAGCCGTATTGAGTTGAAACATCATCAACGTTGTTTCTCTTCACATGATGCAGATGGAAAAGTAACCCCTGTCTTTTTTACAGTCGCTAATATTAAGTCTAAAAACCCAGCTGCAGTAGCGCAGGGTAATGAGCGTGTGGTGAATGCCCGCTTGGCTGATGCTGCGTTCTATTTTGATCGCGATCCGCAACATACGCTGGAAGCACGTGTTGAGAAGTTGTCTGAAATCGTATTCCAGGATGGTCTTGGCATGGTTGGCGATCAGATACGCCGTATGCGTGCATTTGTGCTCGATAATGCAGTAGCACTTGGTGTGGATGCCAGTGATGCTCAGCGCGCCGCCTATCTGTGTAAATCAGATCTGACTACTGGTCTGGTCGGTGAGTTCCCTGAGTTACAGGGGTATATGGGTGGTATTTATGCCCGTATGGATGGTGAAAATGATACCGTTGCAGCAGGTCTTGCGCAGCATTATGCACCTGCAGGTGCAGATGATGATTTGCCTGATAACCGTATTGCACGGGCGATTGCTGTGGTTGAGCGTGCTGATAAATTGCTGGGTTACTTTCACCTTGGACGTATTCCCACAGCAAGTGCGGATCCGTTCGGCTTGCGACGAGCCGCTATCGGTTTGATTCGCTTACTCAGTGATACGACGCAACCGATTGATATGACACTGGAGCAAGTGATTGATGAAGCGGTGAAACAGTGGAATCAGCAGCGTGTGACTATTGCAATCAGTGATGAGACGAAAGCCAAAGTACATGCTTTTGTCATTGAGCGCCTGTTGGGTTTGAGCAGTTCTTTGGGTTTCTCGAAAACATCCATTGATGCGGCCGTACATTCATCAGAAAATCGTCCTCTGTATCGTGAGGCATTGATTGCACGTCACGTGATGGGTTTTGAAGGTTCCGATGAAGGGCAGGCAATTGCTGCGGCCAATAAGCGTATTGCCAATATTTTGAAAAAGGCATCGGATGTTCCCGATGAAGTTTATACAACACTGTTTTCGGAGCCGGCTGAAACAGCATTGTATGATGCTTTACTGAAAGCTGAAACTGATTTCCAGGCAGCTGTATCAGTGTCTGACTTTGATGACTCTATTGCTCCAGCTTTGAGTGTGTTGGCAGCACTCAGGGGGCCGGTAGACAGTTTCTTTGATGATGTGATGGTAATGGCGGAAGATGACCATGTGCGAGGTAATCGCCTGGCGCTGTTAGCGCGTTTGCGTGCACTGTTCCTGAATCTGGCTGATGTGTCGCGTTTGTAGTTTTTTGAGTTGAGTAAGTTTAAATAATGAGAGGTGTAATATGACAAAAGCAACAGCCCGCCATATTCTGGTGGATTCAGAAGAGAAATGTGCAGAACTAAAAACAGAGATTGAAGCAGGTGCAGACTTTGCTGATGTGGCCAAAGAGCACTCCAGCTGCCCATCCGGTCGCAGTGGTGGTGATTTGGGTGAATTCGGTCCGGGTATGATGGTCCCTGAATTTGATGAAGTGGTGTTTTCAGCCGAAGTTGGAACCGTGCAGGGACCAGTGAAAACGCAGTTTGGTTATCATCTGTTGGAAGTAACTAGCCGCAGTGAATGATTGAAAGGTTCTTGGTTGCCCTTAAGTGGCAATCATGAACCTTTAAATATAAAGCACAAAAAGGGCGC